>CALJMC010000109.1 GCA_937982385.1 uncultured Rickettsiales bacterium
GCATTTGCTCACGGGCTATGTTAAAGATATGGTCGCACGCTATCAAACGATGGCAGGGCGTCAAACCCCGCGCAGATTCGGGTGGGATTGTCATGGACTCCCTGCTGAAATGGCAGCGGAAAAAGAGTTGAAAATCTCAGGTCGTCAGCAAATCACTGATTATGGTATCGGAAAATTCAATGCGCATTGCCAAACCTCCGTTATGAAATATGCGGGTGAGTGGGAACGCTATGTTGACCGTCAAGCGCGTTGGGTTGATTTTGAGAATGACTATAAAACCATGGACAAAGACTACATGGAGTCCGTTATTTGGGCATTTGGTGAGCTGCACAAAAAGGGTCTGGTTTATGAATCCTACCGTGTGATGCCTTATTCATGGGCGGCAGAAACCCCGCTGTCTAACTTTGAAACGAAGCTGGATAATTCATACCGTGAGAAAGAAGATAAAGCTGTCACGGTTGCATTTGAGCTCGTTGAAAAACCTGAAGGCGCTCCAGATGCTGATAGCTATAAGTTGCTCGCATGGACGACGACTCCTTGGACATTGCCTTCCAATCTCGCGCTCGCAGTTAGTGCCGAGATGGACTATGTCTGCATCGAACGTGATGGCGTAGTGACTATCATCGGCGTAGGTTCGATAAAATCTTATGCCAAAGAGTTAGGCATTGAAGAAGATGCAACGCTACTAACCATATCTGGTGCTGCGCTGATTGGTGCTAAGTTTACTCCACTCTTCCCATACTTTTCCAATCATGACGTTGCTAAAAAAGCATTCCGTGTGTTGGATGGTTCTAGTTTTATTGAAGAAGGTTCAGGTACGGGCGTGGTGCATATGGCACCGGGTTTTGGTGAAGATGATATGCGCGTCTGTGCTGAAAATGGCTTGGGCGTTGTTGTGCCTGTCGATGGGCAGGGGAAATATACGGATGAGTTGTTTGATTTGGATGGCGAAGCGCCGCTGAAACTCAAGGGTCTGAATGTTATTTCTGAGACAGAAGGTCAGTGTGAAGCTGAGCCGTATAAGCCAGAGCAATTGGCAAAATATGGGTTAGCAAACCTTCGCATTATTCAGTGGCTCAAGCTTACAGGCAAGCTGATTAAACAAGAAGATTATAAACATAACTATCCGCATTGCTGGCGCACCGACACGCCAATTATCTATAAGGCGATGTCGT
Organism: uncultured Rickettsiales bacterium; assembly: GCA_937982385.1. Taxonomy (GTDB): domain Bacteria; phylum Pseudomonadota; class Alphaproteobacteria; order Rickettsiales; family UBA998; genus CALJMC01. The sequence goes on from CALJMC010000109.1 coordinate 1,176, forward strand.
CATGGTATATCGAAGTAACGAAATTCCGTGATCGTGCGGTGGAGCTGAATCAGGAAATTAACTGGATTCCAGCCCATGTTAAAGATGGTGCGATGGGGCATATGCTGGCGACAGCGCCCGATTGGTCGATTTCGCGCAATCGTTTTTGGGGCTGCCCGATTCCGATTTGGCGTTCGGATAATCCTGAGAATGATGAGCTCTATGTGTTTGGTTCGGTGGCGGAACTTGAGGAGTTCTTTGAAGTTGAGGTGCCAGATTTGCACCGTCCGTTCATTGATGAGCTGACCAAGCCTGACCCGACCAACCCGAAATATACGCTTACCCGCGTGAGTGATGTGTTTGACTGCTGGTTCGAATCTGGCTCTATGCCGTTTGCGCAGTTGCATTATCCGTTCGAGAATAAAGACGTGTTTGAGCAGAATTTCCCCGCGGATTTCATCACTGAATATGTGGGGCAAACGCGCGGCTGGTTCAATACGTTGATTATGCTGTCCACGGCGCTGTTCGACAAGCCACCCTTCAAAAATTGCATTTGTCATGGTGTGGTGCTGGATGAAGAGACGGGCTTGAAATATTCCAAACGTCTGAAAAACTATAAAGATCCGATGGAAGTGTTCGACCAGTTCGGCTCGGATGCATTGCGTTGGATGATGCTGTCATCACCTGTGATGCGCGGTGCTGACATTGGCGTTGACCCTGATGGGCATTTCATTCGTGATGTGGTGCGTTTGCATATTAAACCACTCTGGAATGCGTATAATTTCTTCTGCATGTATGCCAATGCGGATGGGCTAAAGGCGGAGTTTTCGCTGGATTCTGAGAATATCATGGATAGATATATCCTGACCAAAACCGAAGATATGACGAGCGCGGTGAAACGCGCAATGGATGCCTATGATGCGCCGAGTGCGTGCAATGCCATCAGCAGTTTCTTGGATGTGTTGAACAACTGGTATATCCGCCGTTCGCGCTTGCGCTTCTGGTCGGAGGAAAAGAATGCGGACAAGCAATCCGCCTATAATACGCTTTATACCGTGCTGCATAGTTTAACGCGTGCAGCGGCTCCGTTGATGCCGATGGTGACGGAGCAGGTCTATCGTGGTTTGACGGGCGCTGAAAGTTCCGTGCATGTGCAGGATTTCCCGACAGAGTTGGATGGGTTTACTGCCAAGAATGGTTATGAGTCGCTGATGGTGGAGATGGATCGCGTGCAGGATATGTGCAATGCCGCGCATGGGATTCGCAATACGGAGAATATTCGTATTCGCCAACCTCTTGCATCGCTTACGGTATATGGAGCAGGCATCTCAGATGCTAATGCAGAGTATTTCGCAGGTTTGATTGCCGATGAAACGAACGTCAAAAAAGTGCATTTCTCAGATGATTTGGCGGCTGTGGCAGAGCGTACTCTCAAAGTGAATTTCAAAGTGGCGGGCAAACGCTTAGGACCGAAGATGAAGATGGTCGCAGGTGCTGCGGGCAAAGGTGAATGGGAAGCCAAAGATGGCGTGATTCATGTGGCTGGTGAGGTGCTTGAAGAGGGCGAATATGATATGGCGCTCAAAGCCCGTGAGAAGAAGGCTGGCTCTGCGCCAACTGCCTCTCAAGATGCGTTGGTGGTGATTGATACGGCGATTACGCCTGAGCTAGCCTCCGAAGGTGTGGCGCGTGATGTGGTGCGCATGGTGCAGCAAGCGCGCAAAGATGCGGGCTTGAATGTTGCCGATAGAATCGAGTTGGTGATTGGCGCTGCTGGCGGGGTGGGCGATGCGGTGAATGCACATGCCAATTACATCTCCGAACAGGTGCTGGCATCGTCGCTAAACGTTGGAAAACCTGCAGGCGAGGTACTTTATCGCACCGAACAATCGCTCGAGGGTGAAGCTATTATTGTGAACATTAAAAAGGCAGCCGCATGACCAGAAAACAAACACGCGTAGGGGTTATTGGTTCGGGTGCATGGGGCACAGCACTGGCCGTGCTTGCCAATCGTGCAGGCAGCAAAACAACATTATGGACGCGTAACCAAACGGTGTTTGATTCGATTGAGGACAATCGTGAGAATGAGGCATATTTGCCCGATGTGTTTATTGACCCTGCAATAACGACAACGATGCAGCTGCAAGATATTGTGAAATGCGATATGATTATTCTGTGTGTGCCGTCGCAATCGCTGCGGACTATGTGCATTTCGCTGTCTGATATGCTCGATGCCTCTGTGCCGCTTATTTTGGCGTGTAAGGGGATTGAGCGTGGTTCGCTTGCGTTGATGAGTGAGGTGGTGAATGCGATTTTGCCATCCAACCCTGTGGCGATTATCTCAGGTCCTAATTTTGCGGGTGAGGCGGCGCAAGGTTTGCCGACGGCAACCACGCTCGCCTGCACGGATACTGTACTTGGTGAGCAAATTTCTTATGCCATTGGTGGGCGGATGTTTAGGCCTTACCAAACAGATGATTTGGTTGGTGTGCAAATTGGTGGCGCGGTGAAAAATGTAGTGGCGATTGCCTGCGGGATCGCGGCAGGTAAAGGCTTTGGAGAGAATGCACGTGCGGCACTCATTACCCGAGGTATTGCGGAAATATCACGTTTGGCGAAGGTTAAAGGTGGGCGGATGAATACGCTGATGGGCTTGTCGGGTATGGGTGATTTGATGCTCACCTGTTCAAGTATGCAGTCGCGCAATATGTCGCTGGGCTATGCGTTGGGTCAGGGTAAAACCATTGATGAAGCATTGCCTGGTCGTATGCATGGATTGACGGAGGGTGTTTCCACTGCCGATTCCGTCAATGAAATGGCGATGAAGCTAGGTGTCTCTATGCCGATAAGTGTTGTGGTGCATGACATCATGCGCGGTGCTATCAGTGTCGATGACGGCATCACCGAACTGCTCGGACGCCCATTCTCAACTGAAGAATGTGCAGCTTAGCTTACTTCCATGCTATGACATCTCGCCTATCATCTTCTCCGTCTGGTCTTTGCCGGCGACGTTGATGTAGCCTTCAATGCGTTTTTTGAGTTCTTCAGTGAATTTGGAGATGGTGCGTGTGGCGAGGCGGTGAGATTCCCATGCCTGCTTGTGGGCGGTAAGTGCGTCGCGTAGGGATACCCAAGATTCCAGCTCATCATGCGAGAATAAGAGTGGTGCATTGGCATTATTATAGGATTTGATGGCGTCATATGTGATGTCAGGTGCTGCAATAATTGCCATGGCGAAGGCGCTTTTTTGTTTGAGGTCAATCTCGCCTTTTGCAACGCGACCTTTCTCTTTGATGTCGAGCACCAAGAAATCACTACCAAAGCGTGACATCAGTGTGCGTGTTGCATTGGCTAAGGTTGTCAACTCGTCATAATTAGGAATGCCCTTTTTGAGGGTGGTGAGTAATTTCTCCGCATTATCAATATGCAAAAAGACATCGATCATCTTCATATGGTTTTGCTGTTCATCGAGTTCATAGCCTGTCTCAATTTCAAAGCCGCCTGTAGTGATGTGATAATAGCGTTTGAAATCTTCTAGTGTTTTTGTCTCCAAACCCAGCGCTTTCTCAACCAGTTCAAACATTTTGGTGTCTTTATTGGTGGTGCTGGTTTGACCTAATTTGATGCGCCCATGTTCATCGGGTAGGGCGATGTCATAGTTATGGGCGATGCCAGAATTGAGGATTGCGTCATTCAATTTTGTTTGAATTCGTGTGATGATTTCTGGGTAGCGCTGTTCGTCTAATTTTAGAATAACGTCTGAAATGCTGCTTTGTAATTCTAGTTTTTCCATCGACACACCTCTTTGTTGCATTAAGGCAACAGTAATAATCGCGATGACCAGCCTAGACAAGTTAAGATTTGTTAAGGTTTTATGACATCACATGTGGTGTGTATAGATTTACTCAGTTAAACCAAAACCATAATTTGTGAGGACTTCAAGCGCCTCATCAGATTGTAAGTAGCTTAAGAATTTACGTGCTCCGTCCATGTTTTCGCCCGCAACCACGACTGCTTGATAAATGATAGGGTCATGGCTTTCAGGGGGGAACTCACTAAGGATGTTTAAGTCAGGATGCAGCATGGCATCTGTTTTTAATACAGCGCTATAGGCACCATATTTTTGGGTTGCGCGGAAGATATCATGTGACGATTTTAGGATGTAATAATAAGGTTCAAGCTCTGTGTTTAGTCCTGTTTGCTGCAAGGCTTGAAAGCCATAGGTGCCTTCAGCTAGATATTCCGGGTCACCTAAGGCAAATTGAAAATCTTCTGTATTGGTGGGCAGTAATGTACGAATATATTCTGCATCTATCGCAGCGTTGTGGGGCTGTGTATTCTCCTCTGGTCCCGCGATGATGAGCCTGTTGGAGGCAATGTTGGTTCTCGAATAAACATCAATTAGCCCTTGCTGTTGCAGGCGCTTAATCCAGCTTGGCTTGGCGGAGATGAAAAGATGTGCTTCCTCACCATCTTCAATGCGTTCCAGCTGTTCTTTGGTTGATGAAAAGACAGCAGAAACGGAGAGCTGTTTTTCGCTGGAGTAGCGGCGGGCAATTTTCGTGAGTGGGATGGTCAAACTTGCATCAGCAAACACCGTTACATCATGAATACGCGATGCTTTTCTGGCATCGCCGCTTTTTTCTGCAATGTTCGCAGGAGCAGGCGCAGCAAGAGCCGTCGTCATTTGTAGGGCGAAGAATGCTGTGCTTGCCAGTGCTGTTGTAAAAAGTCGCATTGCTACTCAATTTGTTTGTGTCTATTCGTCTCTCAGGATACTCTTCTTTAAAGTCGGGTGTTTAAGAAATAAGAAGATTCTGTGACAGTCGCGAAAGGTCGCTTGTGCAACTGTTGCCGATATGATACATCCACGCAACACTAACCCATAGTTAACTGAGGATAATCTTTGCTTGATTCACGATTTATAGTCGTCTTTGCCGTCATTTTGGTGCTGTTGTTGCTGCCTTTCGCAGTGATGTTCCCTACTGGAATTGCGCGTGCTGGGCTGAGTCATGGTTTTCTTGTGCTGTTGCAAAACCCATTTCATCTGATGTTGGTGATGCTGGTTGGTATTTGGTCGAGTATGCTTGATCGTTATTCAGTGGTGCTTTTGCCGGTGTCCTTTGTACTGATGTTTTTGATTGGTGCTATCATGAGCGTGGGTGCGCTGGCCTATCCGTTTATCCATATGTTTATGTTAGGCTCGGTGTTGCTGCTTGCCATCACGGTGAGTTTGCGTCCGCGTCGCAACTTCATTGCCGCTGTTGTGGTGTGTGGTTCTTTGGCCTATCATCTTGGGTTTTTCTATTCACAGCAACTACCAAGACAAGCAGATGGACTCTTTTTCATTCTTGGGGAAATCTTGTCATTGGTGTTAGTGTTGGCCGCATCCATTAGTTTAGGCACCGCCTTTCATGGCAGTGTAGGGTGGATTAAACAGCACAATCATTCGCAATAACACGCTAAATCTAGCGTTATGAGCTCAAGTGCTTGACCTTAGGCGGTACTTAGCGCTATAGCTCAAAATAACATGCAATTAGGTTAGTAATTATGACAGACCAGAAAAAATCGTTCGTAGATCAAATCGTCGCGAAAAAAGGGCATTTGATTCACAAGCTTAAAGCAAAAGACTCAACAGGACGTTGGGCATATTATTTTGTGTTGGTGGAGCCGCCAAAAGAGCAAAGCTTCTTGGATGCGCTGAAATCGGAAGAGACGATTGATCTTGAAGATTTTGGTAAAGTTGTGGCATCGAATTATGGTGAAGAGCCAAATGATGATGTGAAGACCATGCTTAAAGAACGCTATGGCTTCGATGTTTGAGTCAACCACACATGATATTAAAATTGTTGCCGAACCTGTGTATCTTGAGTTGCAGTCCTATCCTGAGGAATCGCATTATGTTTGGGCATATACCATCAATATAGAAAATATGGGTGAACGTACTGTCACTTTGTTGCGCCGCTATTGGAAAATTACCGATGAAGGTGGGCAAGTGCAGGAAGTTGAAGGCGATGGCGTGGTTGGTGAACAGCCCAAACTAGAGCCTAGCATGGTGTTTCAATATACGAGTGGCGTGGTGCTAACCACACCGTCAGGCATTATGGCTGGCATCTATGAATTTGCTGATGCCATTTCAGGTGACGTGTTAAAGGTTGAGGTTCCTACCTTTTCACTGGATACTCCACAGACTGTTGCTCGGGCGAATTAATTTACTCTCGCATTTCAACACATTGATTATTTACGCATGCCATCTTTAATGGCATTTCAATGGAGCAAATACTACCCATACTCTGTGTTTGATTATAGATTTTATCTAATACTGCATAGTGCTTTGCTTTAGGTAAGAACGTGGCTTCGCTCACGGTTTTGGTGGAGTAAGGTTTGTAGGCTGCATATCCGCCGCAAGGGCGGTTGCCATAGCCGAATGATTTGCATTGCGTATCTGTGTCGCAGGAAACATCCTTAGTGAGTTCAAGCAATTCACTCGCTAGGGCTTCGCGTTCACTCAATGCATACAGTGTTGATGCACCAAATATAAGTGTGCCTATGAGCAAAGTAACCAATAAAATTTTCATGATTGACTATATGGTATCTTGATAGGATGTGTCAATTCGCACAGTGTGATTAGAAGCTTGGCATCAAATCAATAGGACCCTCAGTGATTTCAGATACGGGTGCTGACGCTGAATTGATTGACTGGCTTGAGCGAGGCGGGTGTGAAAACCCAGCAGGGTGAGGGTGTGCGTGGGCAGGTATAGGAGTTGACGAATGTTGCACCTCGCGTGCTTGACGCTCTAATGCTTCTTTTGAGGTGGTGCCGCTCTTTCTGCCCCAGCCTTCATGCACGTCTACTTCGTCTCGTTCGTCATAGACAGGTGTATCGGCATAGTAAGCACCGTCTTCGCCTTGCATGCCAATAAACTGTCCTTTTATACGATGTTGCGGTGTGCGATAGCACACGACATCACTGGGCAGCTGATAACAATATTTTGCAGGATAATACGGAAGTGGCGCTTGCGCGTCTGGCGGTGTGCCGTCCCGTTCGTAGAGATAGCCCGAGAGTTTGTAACGCATTTTGTCATATTCATTATCGACTTTGTAACGTATGTCTCGTGTACGCTCCTCCAGACGGTTACAGCCTGAGAGCATACATATAGTCATGCATAAGGTGATAATGGTTTTCATCTTGTTCCTATTAAATATTTTGATTATGTCATATTAAACATATTATCTGTCATAGGCTTTATTAAGCAAATAGCATGCCATCTTTTTTCTCTGCTCGACTGCTGGGTAATATTTTGATATAATTCCGCCATGAAAAAAATAGGCATTTTTACATTATTATTGCAGTTGCTCTTATCTACGCCTCTGTCTGTACAGGCGCAAACGCGTGTAAATGCTAATGATGAGCGCTATCAAAATTGCCGCGCATTAGCCGCTGATTCAGGAGGTGAGGCGGTGACCTATGCTGAGGCTTGGGTGAAAAAAGAACGGACCGTGACCTCCCTGCATTGTAATTCTATCGCGCTGTATAGTGCAAAGAGATTTAGCGAGTCAGCACGTATGTTGATGGCAATTCACACCATGACCCCTGATATTGACGTCACATTGCGTGCGAGTTTAAAGCGTCAGGCAGCGCGCGCATGGATGCTGGGGGATGAACCAAACACTGCGTTGCGACATCTTAGCGGTGCGATTAAAGATATGGTTTATAGCGATAGCAACCATCCTCACATTAAGCGAGTGGCAGCGGAGCTTCTGTTGGAGCGTGCAGAAGTCTATCATGTGACAGAGGAATTGCTTAAAGCGGTGCAAGATTTGGATCACGCGGAAACGCTCGGTGTCCTCAAGGAACAGATATTAGAAAAACGTGCAAAAACCTACATCCTGATGGAGAATGAGGAACTTGCGTTGAAAGATATTAGTACCATATTAGATATGAGCCCTCGGCATGCGGGTGCTCAAAAACTACTGGCTATTATTGGTGAATAGGGATTATTGCTTTGCCCCTGCTACGGATCCTGCCTTCGCAATAGGCGAATTACTTCGCGCTGCTGCGCTCATAATCTGCTATCACACAGAATCTAAATATCCTTGTAAAATATAGCTAGCAGCGAGTTTATCAATGTTTGCAGCGCGTTTTGCGCGTGAAATATCTGCCTCCAACATGGTGCGTTCGACCGCTTGGGACGACATGCGTTCATCTTGTAAGATGATAGGGAGGTTGCTGAGCTGCTCTACGTTTTTCACAAAGGCTTTGACCGACTGACAGCGTGGGCCCTCTGAGCCATCCATATTAATAGGGTAGCCCACCACAATGCCGCCAATCTTATGCTCCGTAATGAGTGCCATCAGGGCCTCGGCATCTTGTTTCCATTTCTTGCGTTTGATGGTGCCAACGGGTGAGGCAATCATTTGCATCGCATCAGACATCGCGACGCCAATGGTTTTGGTGCCGGGGTCTAAGCCCAGTAATCGTGCATGGGAGGGTAGGGTCATCGTTTGAGGCCTGACTGAGGGGTTGTTTCTTTATCGTGTAAACGTGCAGTATGCCCAGGATAATAAAAGCACTGTTCCTCAAAGTTTTTGCGTAACCCATCCACAGGCATGAGTGTTGCATCTTGTCCAACATATACACCAGCTTCTTTTTGTGTAACATTCTGCACGGCATATTTGAGTGTGAGCCAGCCGCCAGACATATCAGGGTCTGGTTGATTGACGTCGGCGGCTGATTGAGGCTGCTTGCCATTAAGCAACGGTTGCATGGAACACACCAATGCGACCGGTTTCTCGGCTCCATATTTTTGTATCATATCTTGTAAGAATCGACCGTTTTCTGGAGCAGTGTCTGTGCCGTGGGTGATGATGAATCCTTCATATTTATCTGCATTATGGGCGATGAGAGTGGCAATATTCTCCAAATCGTCATTAGTAAGGTTTTTGCTATCCTCCATGCAATGTTCTTTGACCTTGCACTGATTACTTAGCCCCAGAATCTCTAGAGCTTTCGGTATCATAGTCTCTTTGAGGGGCGTGATGTCTTCGGGCGTCACCTCATAGGGTTCGGCGTCAATGGTGCCACCAGTGGCGATAATGAGAATTTTTTTCATAGTCCCAAGGGTATCGTGTGACTGAAGGCTTGTCAATTCCGAGCATTCGCGTTACAAAGGCGCGAGATTGCTAACTATGGAGAAAATAATGGCATTTGATATTGAAAGTGTGACGAAAGCGGCAAAACTCTCGCGCATTGCGGTGAATGAAGAGCAAAAGCAGGCATTAGCGAGTGAAATCGGTGGAATTATCGATTGGATTGAATTGCTTAATGAAGTGGATACCTCAGGCGTTGTTCCGGTCGCGAGTGTGTCAGGCGAGGTGTTGCCTTTGCGCAAGGATGAAGTGACTGCAGGCGAGCAAGTGGATGATGTATTGGCAAATGCTCCCGCACGCGAATATAATTGCTTTGTGGTGCCCAAGGTCATCGACCAAGGCTAGAATAATTGAGAGTGCGGTCTTACACGTCGTCGTGCTGCGGCTCGTGTAGCAAGCGTACATGGCGTCAAACACTCCTAGTGTAATCACATATTCTCAACTATTTACTCATAAAACTACTTAATAATTAGAAACGAAAAAAACATGACTGAATATTCCCCCACTCAGATAAAAACCGAATTGCTATCAGGGTTAACGGTAGCATTAGCATTGGTGCCCGAGGCAGTGGCCTTTGCATTTATTGCAGGTGTTGAACCGCTGGTTGGTCTCTATGCGGCCTTTTTAGTAGGGTTGATAACCTCTGTTTTTGGTGGTCGTCCGGGTATGATCTCGGGTGCGACAGGCGCGTTAGCGGTTGTGATGGTGGCGTTGGTTGCGCAGCATGGTGTGGAATATTTGTTCGCGACTGTCGTGCTGATGGGGGTGTTGCAAGTGTTGGCTGGAACCTTCAAGCTTGGTAAGTTTATTCGTATGGTCCCACATCCTGTGATGCTTGGCTTTGTGAATGGCTTGGCGATTGTGATTTTCTTGGCGCAGATGGGGCAGTTTAAAGTCGATGGCCAGTGGATGCAGAATATTGAGATGTTCACCATGCTTGGTTTAGTGGGCTTGACGATGGCAGTGATCATTCTATTGCCGAAAATAACGAATATTATTCCGGCACCGTTGGCGGGTATTCTGGTGACATCGTTAGTAGTGATTTTTGTGGGTCTTGATACGCGTACAGTGGGTGACTTGGCCAGCATCTCGGGAGGCTTCCCTACGCTGCATATTCCATCTGTTCC
>CALJMC010000110.1 GCA_937982385.1 uncultured Rickettsiales bacterium
GATTGCTGATAAGAACCTTATACGTGTTATGCCGAAGCTTTCTGAAGCTGAACGTAAACAGCTCATTAGTGATATGTGGGATAATTGGGGGCGCACAGCAGCTGAGTACCCGCATGTTGGTCGTTCAAAAATGAGAATGAGGATTGAAATTCAGGATAATGGCAGGTGTTTCGATGAAATAAAAGCCAGTGATAAAGGCGCTATTATCGTTGGTGCACATGTCGCAAACCTCGAATTAGCCCCTGTCTCTTGTGCTGCGTCTGGGGTGCCGCCGGTGCTGATTTATCGCAAAAGTAACAACCCTTATACTGATAAAATCATCTGCCATACTCGCTTAAAATTTGCCAAAGCTATGTTCGCTAAAGGCAAGCAAGGTGCTGCGCAGTTGGTGCGTGCCCTACGTAAAGGTGAGGTGGCAGGCATTTTGGTAGACCAAAAAATGAATAACGGTATCTCGATTCCCTTCTTCGGTGAAGCTGCGATGACAGCCCCTGCTGTGGCTACGTTGGCGCTGCGCTATGATCTTCCCATTTATGCCGCAACAGTGGTGCGAAAAGATGGTGCTAACTTCACCTTTAAAATAGAACGCTTGACCTACGAGAAAACTGACGATAACAAACAAGATATAAATAGAATTATGACCGATATCAATGCACGGCTTGAAGCATGGATTAGGGAACATCCCGAACAGTGGTTTTGGATGCATAATCGGTGGCCTAAAGTTGCGTGAGTTGATATATATGCTGTCATGGACTGCTGTCGTAATCGGTATATAAGTAGCGTGTTAAATGAACTGGAAGGAAGAAAAATGCACCCCTTTGTGATGGTACTGGTAGCGGTTTTTGTGCCACTCTTTTTGTTTGCTTTGCTTGTGGGGCCTTTCTATGTAGGGCTGTGCGCAGCAATCTATTTCTATTTTAACGGTGTTACCATCGATGATGTGATGCAGTATGCGTTCGACATTGATTATGTGATGGGCATTCATGAAGGATTCTATAATTCCTTGATGGAGCAAATGGATGCAGGTGCTATCAATTGGGAAGCCTTCGTTCTGCCGATTTATGGCCCGACCATTCTGGGGGCATTGCTCAGTATCTACGCTATCTATAAATTCATCAGCTATTTACGCAATGTCTTTAGATTGGTGTAGCGCGCATTATTGGTTTATAACCAAGATATCATAATTCACGAAAGAAAAATAATGACCAAAACATACGGTAAATCGCGTCTTCCTTCACGTCATACGACTGAAGGGCCAGAGCGCGCTCCCCATCGCTCCTATCTCTATGCAATGGGGCTGTCTGAGGAGCAAATTAACCAGCCATTGGTTGGTGTTGCGACAACATGGAACGAAGCGGCACCGTGTAATATCTCGCTTGGTCGTCAAGCGCAGGTGGTTAAAAAAGGTGTTGCCTCCGCAGGTGGTACGCCACGTGAATTTACATCCATTACCGTCACTGATGGTATCGCGATGGGACATCAGGGGATGAAGGCGTCATTGGTGAGCCGCGAGGTAATTTGTGATTCAGTCGAACTAACTATGCGTGGCCATTGCTATGATGCGCTGGTGGGCTTGGCGGGCTGCGATAAGTCCTTGCCGGGTTTGATGATGGCGATGATCCGCTTGAATGTGCCGAGTGTCTTTATGTATGGCGGGTCGATTTTGCCAGGGCATTTCCAAGGCAGAGATATTAGTGTGCAAGATGTGTTTGAAGCCGTAGGGCAGCATTCTTCAGGTGCGATGTCTGATGAGGATTTGCACGAGATTGAACAAGTAGCATGCCCCTCCGCTGGCTCATGCGGTGGGCAGTTCACTGCCAACACGATGGCATGCGTATCAGAGGCTGTAGGGCTTGCATTGCCGGGGTCTGCTGGCGCCCCTGCACCCTATGAATCACGCGATCAATATGCCTTTGCGAGCGGTCAAGTGGTGATGGATTTGATTAGAAATAAACTCCGTCCACGTGATATCGTAACCCGCAAAGCGTTGGAGAATGCAGCAGCGATTGTGTCCGCCACAGGTGGCTCAACCAATGCAGCCCTGCATCTGCCTGCTATGGCGCATGAGGCGGGCATTGATTTTGATATTCACGATGTCGGTGAGATCTTCAATAAAACACCTTATATCACCGACCTCAAACCGGGTGGGCGTTATTTAGCCAAGCACATGCACGAAATTGGCGGCATTCCTGTCGTGATGAAAATATTGCTCGACGCAGGACTATTGCATGGCGATTGCATGACGGTAACGGGCAAAACCATTGCTGAGAATCTGGCGAATATCAAAGTGCCAGCCTATGCGCCCCCACCAGAAGTGGGTGAGGGGAAATATCCTTCTATGACAGGTGACAAGCAGCATGTGATTGCGCCCGTCGATGCACCACTCTCCACAACAGGTGGCGTGGTGACACTCAAAGGAAACCTTGCGCCAGAGGGTGCGATTGTAAAAGTTGCGGGCATGACAAACTTAGTGTTCACAGGCCCAGCACGTGTGTTTGAATGTGAAGAAGATGCATTCGCGGCGGTAGAAAAACGTGAATATGAAGAAGGTGATGTGTTTGTTATTCGCGGTGAAGGCCCAAAAGGCGGGCCGGGAATGCGCGAGATGTTAGCCACCACAGCCGCGCTCTATGGACAAGGCACAGGCGACAAAGTCGCACTGATAACCGATGGTAGATTCTCAGGTGCAACCCGTGGATTCTGTATTGGGCATGTAGGCCCAGAAGCCGCAGTAGGCGGACCAATCGGGCTGCTCAAAAATGGTGATATGATCACCATTGACGCAACCACGCGCCGCATTGATGTGGATTTGACGGATGAGCAGTTAGAAGCACGCCGCAAAGATTGGAAAACAACCGAGCATGATTATACCTCAGGTACGCTCTGGAAATATGCACAAACCGTAGGCTCCGCCGAGTTCGGCGCCACCACTCATCCTGGTGCCAAGCATGAAAAACATGTTTATGCGGATATTTAACCCAATTAAATTGTTGCTCCGTCACTGAACTGTAACATTTGCGTGCTATAAGCGGGGCATGAGTGGAGCAGATTATAATAAATATGACTATGCTGATCGCTATGAGTTCACGATAGCTCGTGCGAACACAGCCATTAGTGAGGCCGTGTCAGAAGCAACACGTCTTGATAAAGACGTGATTTCGGTGCTGGACTATGGCTGTGCATCGGGTCGTTATCTGCCTTTGCTCGAATCACTCTCCAAAGAGACAAACGGCAAGCCGCTCGTCTATACAGGTTATGAACCATTCGTGAAGCAACTTCATGAGTTTGAAGTTTTTTTAGATAAAGCAGGATTTCGTAAAATAGGTGCAGGTGAGTTGCCGCCGACTGAAGGTGACGAAGGTAAGGGTAGTTTTGATAGGGTAACATATCGGAAAGACAATCTTACGATTAACCTTGTGCATGGTAATGTTGAAAAAAACATGGGTGAGGTATGCAATCATTTGCCAATGGCTGATGTGTCTCTCTGCTTGTTTGGTACATTGTCGCATATCCCTAATGCTGAAGCACGAACCAATGTATTGAAGCTTTTAAAAGATAAAACAGCGGGAGACTTAATCGCTTCTGTGCCTAATGTCGTCTCTCATAAAGAGACGCTTGCTGCCTATGATAATATGCGAATGGCATATGTTGATGTGGGTGATGCAACTGCTGCAGGTGATATTTTTTATGAACGCAAAGGAGAGGGTGTGAAGAATTATTACCACCTCTATAATCGTAGTCGTCTTGATAGCGTGTTGGAACAATCTGGCCTATCTGGGGCGTCTGTTGAAGTGTGTAATCTTACTCCCGAAGTAGAGTTGGCTAATAAGCTTGAAAATGAACCAAATCTTCCAAGACTTATTCGGGATAATCAGGATGCTGTGGAGTCCGAGTTAACATCTTCAGAACATCACGAGTGTGAGGCACAATATTGGTTGGTGAAGTGGCACAATCCTGAACGTGTTCTGCCATCAGTAATTAAAACGTCGGGGATTACTAAAAATCAAGAAGGAAGAACCCATGCCAGATAAACTAACCAAAGAACAGATTGTGAACAAAGCCTTAGCAGATGATAACCTGCATATGGAGAGCTTATATTCTTTTGTTGAATTTTTAGCAGAATGTGAGGGCTTAACACTTAAATTGCTTGGGCAAGAACGTCATCTTCATATTGATTCCCTTGAGTCAAGGTTGCGAGAAGGTAGTTTATTGGAACTTTCTCAACGGGCGCCCTAATAGGCTCTTAAATTGGATAATAGAAACGTTAAAAGACGAACGCTATGAAGGTGTTGAGGTGCCTGCACCTCCGAACATTCTAGCATGGGTAAATAGTCGTACGAGAGCCACCCGCTCATTTCCATTACTATCTATAGCAGATATGCAAGATTCGCATGCTGAAAAAGGCCCCCCCCTTTTTTGATAAGAGTAATGTAATTCCCAGAGATACAAAAATAGTATGTGGCCCTCATCGTTCAGGACTGATCGTGTAGGCGGTTAATCAAGCAGCAACTTCACGTCGTCAGTAATAATGCCGTGGACGCCCATTTTTTTGAGGGCATTGGCGCGGAAGATGTTGTTGACTGTCCATGGGATAACACGCACATCATGCTGTCGGGCATTTTTCATGAGGGCATCTGTTACCAATTCATGCTCAGGTAAAATGAAATCCGCTCCTGTCAGTTCTATTATTTCAGAAAGAGACTCAGGCTCTTGATAGAGCGTGGCGCCCGTGACGATGTTTGGGTTGATACGGATAACTTCTTGTAATGATGTATGAAGTGAGGAGATAACAATAAGCTGTTCATATTCATATCTTTTTGTAGATACGTAGGAGGTAATAAGTGCAGCAACGGCTTTGGCGGCGCGTTCTTGTTTCAACTCAATCCAAAAGCGGGTTTTGCGGGTGTGATACGAGCCGAGCACCTTATCGAGAGTCGGGATGCGTTCGCCATTTCCAACATCAAATTCATTGAGCTCTTTGGCGGTGTAGCCCTCAACCAAGCCATGTGCATTGGCGGTGCGCTCGAGTGAGTTATCATGAATGACGACGGGTTGTCCGCTGGCGCATAAATGCACATCCAGCTCAATGCCGTTTGCACCAAGGCGCAATGCCTCAGTAAATGCGCTTAATGTGTTTTCATGGTGGGTAGCGCTTGCGCCACGATGGGCAATAATCTCTGTCATGTAATCAGTACCTTAGTTTTGTTATTGTGACGATGTTACCATTGCCCGAGCAAAATTACAGTAAAAAGCGTGAAACTACGCCCGATGCTTGCGGAGGTTTTTCTATCGATGATAGTCTGACAATGGATTAAACTTAAGTTTAAGAGCGTCACTATGAATTTTATTTTAGGCTTTATTACAGTTTCTGGTTGTGTACTCGGTGGATATGTCCTTCACCACGGTAAGTTAGCGGTATTGTGGCAACCAACTGAGATTCTTATTATTTTCGGTGCCGCACTGGGTGCGTTTATCATTGGTAACTCGATGGGTACCATTAAAGATGTCGGAAAAGGTTATGTGCGTCTTTTCAAAGGTATGCCGTATAAGAAAGCAGATTACACAGAGCTTTTGACTATGATGTATGCAACCTTCAAAACAATGCGCTCTAAGGGTATGCTCGAGATGGAGCAACATATTGAAAACCCTCATGATAGTGCGCTTTTTTCCGCCTATCCAAAGTTTCACCATAACCATCATGGCGTTGAATTTTTCTGTACCTATCTGCGTTTGATGACAATGGGTGTGGAAGATTATTATCAGCAAGAAGAGCTCATGGATCGCGAGTTGGATTTGCATAAAAAACATGGGGAGCATGTTGGTCATGCGATGACACTTCTCGCGGAGGGAATGCCTGCATTGGGTATTGTTGCCGCCGTGCTGGGTGTAATTATTACAATGGGTAGTATTTCGGAGCCACCAGAGATTTTGGGTGGATTGATTGCGGCAGCACTCGTGGGAACGTTCCTTGGTATTCTTATGTCCTACGGTTTCTTTAGCCCAATGGCAAGCTATGCATCTGAGTCGATGTCGCATGAAGTTAAATACCTTCGTGTCATTCGTGTGGGGCTGCTGGCACATATTCAGGGGCACGCGCCTGCAGTATCAGTTGAGTTTGCACGAAATTCCCTCGATGAAGGACAAAAACCCGCCTTTTCTGACGTAGAAGAAGCCTGCGCCAACGTGACCTTATAACGAGAGACACCTAAAATGGCAGAAGTTGAACAACCCATCATCATTAAGAAGATTACCATCGAAGAAGGTGGTGCGCATGGTGGTGCATGGAAAGTGGCCTATGCGGATTTTGTAACAGCGATGATGGCGTTTTTCCTTCTGTTGTGGTTGCTTTCGAGCGCTTCAGAAGAGCAGAAAGAAGGGTTGGCAGAATATTTCACACCGACTGTGGGTATTCAGGGTGAGAAGGGGATTGGCTTTGAGGGCGGTTTAACACTCACCGAAGATGGTACACTCAAAGATACTCGTACGCCTGTGGCAATTGTGAGTGGTCGTCAGCATCAGGGCCCCATTCCTGAAGCTCCCACTAAAAAAGCACTTATTGAAGGCACAGCAGAAGATAAACTCTTCGAAAAAGCTGAAGAGTTCATCAAAAATGCGTTTGAGTCTGACCCGACGTTGCGTGACCTATCTGATAATATCATCGTTGAGCAGAACCCTGAGGGACTGAAGCTTGATATACTTGATTCGGATAAGAAGTCGATGTTCGTCAAGGGTACGCAAATTAGTGTGTTCGGAAAAGAGATTCTCAATAAATTGGCAGAGCTTATACAAAAAATGCCAAATCACATCTCGATTACAGGGCATACAGATGCGCAGCCATTTAATTCTGAAAAGGGCAATGCCAACTGGGATCTGTCAACGGGACGTGCCAATTCTGCTCGCCGTTACTTAATGACCCGCCGCCTTAAAGATGAACGTATTGGTAAAATAATGGGTCTTGCTGATCGTGAATTAATTGTGCCCGATGTGCCCGATTCGCCCCGCAACCGCCGCATTACTATTATTCTGCTACGTGGTTCACATATGTTTATTCCGCTTGAATTGCGTGCAGCACCGCGTTCGCTGTTGTCGGTGCCTCGCGTTGACCGTCTTAACACAGATGCCGGCTTGGCAAAACCTTCCTCTAAGAAAGATGCATCTGCTGGACAAAAAGTGATTCAAACAGATGGCTCTGAAGTGTCAGAAGAAGAGGCGGATGCTCCCGCATCATTGGAAGATGAAGGTTTCTAACCTAACCCCCTTTACACAATCACTAGACACATCTGAAATATAGAGATAGAAACACTAGCATAATTATTAGTTAGAGGTTTGCTATGTCAGATATAGTCTATGATATGCCAGCAGTGGAGAACGCTATAGAGCGTCACACATTGGCGGTGCTTGTTGATAATGAATTTGGCGTGTTGGGGCGTGTCGTGGGCTTGTTCTCAGGTCGCGGCTATAACATTGAAAGCCTAACGGTGGCAGAGGTGGATGATGATGCAAATCGTTCACGCATTACCATTGTCACTATTGGTACACGCCAGGTCGTTGAGCAAATAAAATCGCTTTTGGAGCGTATGGTTCCCGTGCATAAGGTGCATGACCTTACGGTTGAGGGGCCCTTTGTCGAGCGTGAGCTAGCATTGGTGAAAGTATCGGGCCAGGGTGAAGTGCGCCTAGAGGCACTTCGCATTGCTGAGATCTTCCGGGCACGTTCTGTGGACGCTACGCGTGAATCCTTTGTGTTTGAGCTCACTGGTAAGCCCTCCAAGATTGATAGTTTTATTGATCTGATGGAGCCGCTTGGCGTGGTTGAGATTGCCCGTACAGGCGCTGCGGCGATGGCGCGCGGCAAAGAGAGCATGCAAGAATAGATTTATCTTGTTTTAAGATTAAAAACATACGGATTTTAATCCGCCAGACAACTGGCAGCGTTGCTTATCGCAAAGCTTAGCCATTTCAAAAATGTAATAGTGTTAAGAGAAATGACTATCAAATGAAATTATGTGTTTTCGGTGCTGGCGCGATTGGCAGCTATTTTGGCGGACAATTAGCTTTGTCAGGGCACGATGTATCCTTTGTAGCGCGTGGCGAGCATTTGCGCGCGATGCAGGAGCAGGGTCTGACCATCAGTAACACGCAGGGAACATCACAGGCGGTGAAGGTACATGCAGTTGCGACAGCGGCAGACCTGCCCAAGCAGGATGTCATTTTCGTGACAGTGAAATCTAATATGATCGCAGATGCCGCAGCGGATATCGCAACCCTTATGCATGATGATACAACGGTTATCTATTGTATAAATGGGATGCCTTGGTGGTATTTCTATGAGCATGGCGGCCGATGGGACGGACATCGCTTTGACTCTATCGACCCGAATAACATTATTTGGAACACGCTCGATCCTAGGCATACATTGGGCTGTGTAGTCTATAGTGCTGCCTCTATCGTAGAGCCTGGGCATGTGAAATATGTTGTGGGTGAAGCGGGGGTGCCTCCCGTATTTTTTGGTGAGCCGACCGGTGGTATGTCTGCGCGGCTGACGGCTATCACTGAGATAGTGCATGGCTCTGGAATTCCGACCAAAGCGACAGAAGATATTCGCCACGAAGTATGGCATAAGCTCTGGGGCAACATCGCGATGAACCCCATTTCAGCTCTGACCCATGCGACCATGGATGAGGTGGTTGAGCAATATGATGATATTGATTTGGTGGAATCGGTGATGAATGAAACACGTTTCATTGCGGAGAAGTTGAATGTAGTGTTCCGTGAACGTCCCGATATGCGTATATCCCATGCCGCTAAGCTTAAGGGGCATAAAACCTCTATGTTGCAAGATATTGAGCGCGGGCGTCCGACAGAAATTGAAGCAATTGTGGGTGCGGTGCGCGAGATTGGCCGTATCAC
>CALJMC010000111.1 GCA_937982385.1 uncultured Rickettsiales bacterium
CCCGGAAGAGCAAGCCTGATTGAATCGTCGCTAAGAAATAGCCCATCATGCGGGCAAGTACGTAAATGCCTAGGGACACCATAACGGATACAACGGCGCTAGAGAGCATAAGGGAGGTAAAGAGCACTAAGGCTGCGATGAGCCATAACTCTAGCATGAGACTGATGCCCCAATGCATGAAGCCAACCATATTTTGTGGCTCTAAGAATGCCATGAGTGCGACAGCGGCTGCCGCGAGCAATGTTGCGATGACTGCAAAGCTCATCCAATAGCCCAATACAAGTTGCGGGCGAGAGATGGGACGTGAAAGCATCACATCAACTTCTTTATTATCGAACGCATAGCGCATATGAAATGCAACGAACACGACCATGCCAATGGCAAGCACCAAGCGGGCAACGCCTGCACTGAATGAGAGTGTCATTGCTTGCTCTTCAACAAGCGAGGTGCCAGCGAGCGCGCCTGCAATGAGGCCAGATAGCACCATACCTGCAATGAGGACGGGGAAAATACGGTCACGCAATGCAGCGAGCAACACATAACGAATTGTGGTAAACATTAAAAACCTCTGAGCTTAAAAGTTTAGTGGGCGTGGGTCATTTGTGAAGTTTTCATAGACCTTTTTATCGGCATCATGATAGTTGCCATGTGGTGTTACGATGGTTGCACGAATGAAGATGACGAGTTCGGTTGTTTCATCTACTTTTTCTACACCTTTGAAGAGGTTGCCGAGGAATGGCACGTCACCGAGGAATGGTGTTCCTGTATCGGTATTCGTTGATGTCTGTTCCATCAATCCACCAATCACCATTACCTGACCACTGCGTAGCTTCATAATGGAATCAAGCTCACGCACTTCTACGATTGGCACTTCATTGGTAAAGGCTACATCATCATCATCTGCTCCATCGGCTAAAATGAGCTGATTGATAAGTGCTGAACCTGGATCTGTGACGGTACCCACTTGACGTGATAAGGTTGGGCGCACGTTAAGTGTTACTTCGTTACGTTTGGTGTCGATAGATGGTAGGATGTTTAGAATGATACCAATAGGTACGGAGCGTCGCTCTGACTCAACTGATATTGAACCTTGCTGAAGCGTGGTTCCATCATCAGCGAGTTCATCATCTTCGCGTTCTACTGTTACTTCAAAGAAGATGCGATTCTCTGCAAAAGTCAGGACAGCTGGTTGGTTGTTGATGGCGTGCAGGCGGGGGCTTGAAAGGGTGCGAGTGGTGCCAAATTTTTCAACTAGGCTCACGGCAGTTCTGATATCTAGTCCAAAATTCTCAAGGTCTAGGCTTGCTGTTGTAATATTGGTTGCATCGGTGAAGCCAGGGTTGAATGTGGCTGAAATGCCGTTATTGCCACCATTTTTGTTGCTGATAGTATCCCAGTTTATACCTGTTTTATATTCGTCGGTCAGCGTAACTTCTACAATTTTTGCTTCAATGAGCACCTGCGCTGATGCACTCGCTTTGATTTGCTCTAGATAAGATGACACAAGCTCGTGTTGGCGTTGCGAGCCAGAGATCGACAACATTCCTGCTTGGCGATTGACAACATAGAAGGCACCGCCTGCAAAACTACCGCTGCTTCCGCCTTCTGCCGCCGCGACCGTTTCGGTTTCTTGCGTTGACTGACCAGAGAGTCGGCTGATTGGAACGGAAGAGAGAATCTGTGAAACAGAAGTTTCCAAGCCCGTCCAAAAATCATCATTAGCTTCAGCACTTATGGAAGAAGTGGAGCCTGTTGTGATGCCGCCACCGCCTTCGCCGCCGCCAGCTGACAAGACGTCGGTAGAAATATTGACAGAACTTTGCGAGCTGCGAACCATATTAAGGAAGCTTAGGTTATAGTTATTCACATAAGCATTATCGCGCTCGATGCGAAGCACGCCATTTTTCATGCTGTAGCGCAGACCAGCCATGTTAGCGATACGTTCTACCACTTCATTAAAGGGACGATCTTTAGCGCGGAAGGAAATGCCGCCTTGAATCCCTGAGTCAATTTCAATATCGATATCAGCGAGACGTGAGAGTTCTAGTAATACATCTTTCAGTGGCACATCATCACTCACTGCAATGGAGACAAGGCGCGATGCTTGAATTTTGGGAGGACGAGGTGCTGCCAATATCGGTGCTACCTTGGGAATAGGGGGCGCGAGTGTTTTAGCTTCATTAATGATTTCTGATTTTTTTGCTTCTTTAATCCCCGCGAGTTCGCGATAATCTTGACGAGAAAGATTCAAGCTTCTGTCGAGCGGGTCGAGCGGTTTGTCGCGGTCAATGTCGCACGACATAATCATCAGTGCGGTTGCACTGGTTACTAAGAGAGAAAATAGCTTTTTGATATCCATGTTTTTCTACTATCCTTAGTGGTGCGTATTTAAAACACACACCATATATGTTGGAAAATAACCTCTACCTTAATTACTAACAAAGTTTTAACAAGCTGCGATATAGAAACGTAATAGTGTGATATTTAATGGAGCATCAACTGGTCAATGTGCCAAAAATGCCACTCAATTTCAGGCAGTAGAAGCAGTAGATACATCGCGAAGCCAAGCGCCGGTCCAAAGGGGAACCGTTCTCCGCG
>CALJMC010000112.1 GCA_937982385.1 uncultured Rickettsiales bacterium
CCAGGGTTATTTGCACGATCGGTTCGTGAAAACAAACGCGCTGCTTGCATACCCGCTTCGGGTGATCCAAAAGCAACCGCTTTTTCATACCAACTCAATGCCACTGCGAGATCTGCTTTGGTACGCGCTTCCTCTTCATAAAGCTTACCCAATCGCAAGGCTGCAATAGCCTGACCAGTACCCGCATGCTTCGCCAATATGCGCTTACCTAACGTACGAATATCTTTGATTTGTTTTGAAGACGGTGATTGCAACACACCTGCACGATAGAGTCTTTCAAGCGCAAAAGCCGCATCAGATGACTGATTTTGAAGTGCCGCACGATACCAATAGGCCGCCTTTTTAACATTAGCAACCGCACCAGTCTCGCCACGCTCAATCATCAAACCATAGCGATACATCGCCTCTTGATAACCCACATTAATCGCTTTTTTGAGCAACGCTTCTGCACGCTTAGCATTAGGTTTTCCTATATCACCAGAGAGCACCAATTCAGCTAATGCCACACGCGATCGATTGGTCCATTCATTATTAATCGTACGCGCTTCACTCAAAGCAATCGCACGCTCATAGGCTTTCGCTGCCTTTAAAGGCTCTGCAATGGACAATAATTCTTTGTCGGGGAAGCGCTTATATAGCTCACCCAATTTATAGTAAAACTCGACGCTCGCATCATTTCCCGCCGCTAGCACTTTCTTTTCAGCCGCAACACGACCCAATGAATTTGCCACCGCATAGAGTTCTTCAATGCGTTTATCTGCCGGCGTAATGATACGCTGCTGTGCTGCCGCACCCAACGGGGCAGAAAGCATAACGGCAACCACAGCGCTTGAAATATAATGTGAGAATCTAGTCATTATTTTGGCTCCCAATAGAAGCAGGTCGCATTCCCACCGAGATATTCATCAATAAGCGGACGTTCATTAGCGGCATGGCGATTCAGCAATGCCAAAGAGCGTGTACGCGTAAATTCATCACGACTATATTTTACATACGCTTCCAAATAGGCCAGATAGTGCCTGCCATTGCCACGATTATTAAGAATACCATCATCTTGATTGATGTAGTCCTCGCTTGGGCCTGGAATATAATTCTCAGAAGCATACGACATGATAGATGCAGGAGCGTTAATACCATTCATCATCGCAGCACTGATAGTATCTAATGTAGTGCCGTCAACATTCGCAGCATAAAGATTATCTCCACGCATACGACTTGCTTCTGCCATTACAGTCAGGCTGGTGGCTGCATGACGCATATACCAATTTGCACGCGCACCACGTCGCGTCTCAAGCGGCAAAGTTCCATCTTCACGCGCATCTGTCAACGCAGTCATAAACCGTTGCTTACCTTTGCTATAGAGCGCATTGTCACTGATAATATTGCCCCATACCATCAAGACGGAATCAGCCAAATAACGATGATTATTGCGATCCACCACACCATTGAACTTTTTATCCACACGACGCACCAAGCGGTTCAGCCAAGGTTTGATATTTTTTTTCTGTTCTGCTGTCATATCGTTTTCAACAATATTATAGGCCACAATCGTCGGCAGCATCGTACGTTTCAGCGCATAATAGGCATCATGTGACACTTCCGTTTTCTCCAATGCACGCGCCGTTGCCCACGCATCGAGTAGCGTAACAAGCTCAGCGGTTGAGGCAGCATCATTTGCCATCGCGCGACCAGAGAGAATCATCACTTTCCACACAAAAGGAAGTGCACTTTTATCAGAGCCATAGCCCTCGGTTGACCCAAAACCTGAAACCACAGCAGGAGCAGGGTCTTCCGCACGCTTCAAACCAACACCCATGCACGCTTTTCGCGCCGCCGCAAAAGCAGGCGTTGCAAGCTGTGCTTTGCGTGCATTAATGTCAAAAAGCCCATTTGCTGCAAGCACGGGACTCGCCGTCATCGCTGTAACAGATAGCAACGCTGCAATCGCGCATATTTTGATGTGTTTCATTATTTTCTCTCCTCGTCGGCCATAGACTGACTATGGTCGTCTTTTTCTACAGATGTATTTTTCTTCTGTTGCAGAACGAGTGGGCGCTGCGCCTCGTTACCCGCTTCTTCAATACATGGATTTGCTAAAATACGGTCGGGTAAGTCACCTTGTCCATCACCGTCTAAAAAGCCATTATCTCTAAACTGACAAGGCGCTTCAATCACCACACGTCCAGCGGGGCAACGCTTCGTCATAAAGGCACCTTTCCCACTCAAATTAAAACGTTTCATAATTTCAGGTGCGTGCACCATTGTCGTTCCGCGCATAATTTTAGGTGACTGATTGATATACTGGTTTTGACGCAAATAAAGCGCACTTGCATTACTTACATTCAGCCCAACATCATTCTTTTCAATCCAATTGCCGACCATAGTCAATGCTGTGATATCAGAATAAGGATCGAGTTCGAAATCGCGCGTAAGGTGGCTCGCACCTTGGCGCAAATCAGAAATATAACCTTCAATCCCCGAACCACGATTATTCGCTACGACATTATAAAACACGCCCACATCTGTCGCGTTACGAATTTTAAGGCCCGTACGCTCATTATGGATAAAACGGTTTGAAGCAATCATCTTACAACTACTCTCAAAAATGGTCAGACCATCCTGCTTGTTGCGCAATCCCGTATTCGCATAAATCATACTACCCGTAGATAGACGGTCAATCATGAAGCCTGAACCTTTATTCTCAAAGGAGAGATTCCCGAGAATAATAGAATAGTTCACCTCACGAGAAATAATAATCCCGTGCTTCTTCTGCGCGAGATAAGCCGTATTATAAGCAATGGTCAGATAATTGGAACGGTCATGGGGATCGACACCATAAACGATGTTATCAACATATTCATTACCCACAATCGAGATATGATCCGCCTCGTAAGAGTAGAAACCGTAATACATGTTATCGAATGAATTCGCGATTACATTACCCTTTGGGCGCTCAATATTCTCATGGCGGAACGTAATCATATCTTTAGGACCAGAGGAGAATGACAAGCCATAGGATTTCGCATTCGCATATCCAAGCGCTTTAAATACTGAACCCGCTAGCTGCGTATCTGACTCAGACCATGCAGTAATAAACGGACGATATTTATACTTATCAGCATAGGTTGCCATGGCTGGTTTTTTTTCTGTCTCATTCCAACCAACGACATGCGTATCGACAATATAGAGCAAACCCGCATTCACAATAAACGCACCGCGCTCTTGCGACATTTTCAACATCGGCGTATCCGCACCTGTCACCGTAAAGGCGGCATCAGGCCCAACAATGATAGGGCGACGCAACGTATAACTACCATCATTGCGATTATAACTCAGATAGTCTTCACCCAACCCTTTAAGTTTCAAAGTTTGATATACACTATGAATATCCGCAACGCCGCGCTCGATATAAATAACATCAGGGTAAGGATTTTGCTGCAATTTGGCAAAACCTGAGCGTCCCATCGCAAGCAAAAACTTATGATTAAACGGTGTCGACTCAATAGATAGGATATTAATCACGGTTGCTGTGGTTGCAGGAACTTTTGATCGCACATCTTGCACGGTCAAATTAATACGTTCTTTAAATTCACCTAAGGAAGGAAGCCTTAACCCAACATCAGAACTGATTGGCTCACGTAATATTGCATCGTTTTTTTTTTCAGTAGCGATCGTGCGCGTTTCATGCGCGAATAATGCGACATCTTTCTTTGTTGGTGTGGCGCCATTGCGCTCCAATTCAGCTTCCAATGTTGGAAATGTGCGCTCAACATCAACCGATAGCCCGACTGTTGCATTTTTCTTATCAATCACGCCATAAAAGTCGGTGTAGCTCGCTTGTACTTTGGCGACATGATGGAAAACACGTGTCCTCAGCAAGGGCTCACGAATAGCACGTGTTGCCGCAATCGCTGACTCAATGTTCGATGCTGCCACAAAATGCTTAGCCAAATCCGTGAGAGCCTCATCATGTACATCAGTACTCGCAATGCTTTTTATATCAGCCAGCCCCGCGTCTAACTCGCCATTTTTAACGCGCTTACCTGCAATCACGGCTTTCACTTTTTCACGTCCCTTAGAAGACGTAATATCTTTCAAAACGGACTGTGCAGCATTTTTATTGCCATATTTAGCTTGGGATACTGCCCACTCCACCAACAAAGTGTCGCGACGGTCCGCTTTAGAAACCGAACGAATAAGCATTAAAGCATTTTTATAAAGTGCTTTGGACGCATCCATTTTACCACGGCCCGCCATTTTTCCGCCGTAATAGATGAGAGTCTTCGCCTTGACATCGCCCTGTCCAATCTTTTTGATGGCGTCATCAGCATCCGCCGTCATGCCCTTACCAACATAAAACTTAGCTACAGCTGACCATGCTTCAGAGGCAGCTTTTTTTGCGCTCTTAGCCGCAGATGATGTACCCTGTATTTTCAAACCAGAAAGAAGAGACCCCGCCTTATCTGGATTTTCTTCACGGGCATAAGCGCGCGCTACCAATGCACGTGCATGCGCATACTCATCAGGGTGGCTTTCAAGCGGCTCCAAGAAGCTTTCTGCCCGAACTGCTGAGCGTTTCTCGGTAAGAAATTTAATAATAGATACCATCGCATCAGGCCGTTTTGCAGATCCTTGTGCATTCATGACCGTTTTTGCAGCCTTATCCACCAAGCCCATCTCTGCATAAAGCTTCGTCAATGCAGCATAGCGGTCAGACTTACGTGTACCATCTTGCATTTTTTCGACAGAAATTTTTGCACTTGCCACCGCTTGCTCTGCACGCGCGCTGTAGCCTCTTTTATCGTAAAATTTTGCAATTTGAATCCAGCTACTCGCCTGCTTACCCATTTCCGTCATTGCTTTGACAGCATGCTCTGCTTCAGCAGCTTTACTCGTTTTCAGCAACTGCTCAACAAGATCAGCAATGTGACCAGATTTAGCTGAACTATTGCTAATGCCCGAAAGCGCAGACAGTGACGCCGCACCATCGCCAGCTTTTTGAAAGGCTTCCGCCAATGAGGTGAGCATCTTTTTGCGGTCACTCGAGAGCGACAACGGCATGGCATGCGCATAGCGCCCCGCATCTGCCAAACGCTTATCTTGAATAGCGCGTTTCATCAATGATGTAAATTTTGTTTTCTGCTGGCCTTTTTTAAGTGTAAGCAAGGACGGTTCAGTCATACGCAACTCAGCGACCGCCACTTGATGACGCGCTGAAGATTCGTGCCACGCTGTATGGACATAACTATCAATCCATTTTTTCGCGCGTATAATATCATCCCCATCAACAGCACCGCGCAGCAATTCACGCACCAAAGACTCTGAGCCATAGCTACGCTCTGTTGCATCAGAAAGAGAGGCAAGCTGAGCCTCAGCTGCAGATATATATTTATTCTTTAGCGATTCAGACTTTTGGTCACTCGCTGTGCGTGCCGCCATCAACATCGCCCAAAAACGCTTCGAAGGGCTTTTCACTCCCGCGATCACGGAACCAACCTCTTTGAGATATGTTACATTAAATTGCGTTTCCGCTTGTTTAAGTAATGCTTCAACTAACGCTAAGCGCAGCTGATCTTCAGACATGCTTTTTGGAAGATTGCCACCTGCCAGCATTTGCTTGTAAATGGCAGCAGCACTTGCAGGTGAACGTGCCTCCGCTTTAACCCACTGAATCTCTGCGCCACTTAATGCAGCATGAGAAATCGCAGGGACTATCATGGTAGCGCCACTCATCATGAGAGCCGCTAAGCATGGCAGAATACTACCAGAACGAAGGCGCTTGATTGGCATCATGGTTATTTCCCTTTAGCCGCGTTAGCGGCAGCAGATACTGCTTTTGCAGACGGCTTCGAGAACGTATCAAATGATACTGCCACAGGCAAATCAACCCAACGCACCGTCAATTCGTTAATAGGCTGAATCTCCACACGTGCGATACGCTGACCTTCAAACATTTCAAGACGCGTGACAACGCCGTCGGTAGTCTCACCATACCCTTCAAACTCAAGCACTGCGTTTGAACCCACAGCTAAACGTACTGCACGTTCAAATGGCACTTCTGCAATAATATAAGGCGTGGCATAGTCAGGAAGAATACCAACCAATGCCTGACCTTTGCGCACGGTATCACCATTCTTAGCGAGATAACGTTTTACGGCACCTTCATACGGGCTGTCTTTACCGACGACACTACCCGTCAATGTTTCAACAGAGAAAAGTGGCGCGCCTTTTTGCACGTCAATATTGGTTTGTTGCGTTTGGAACACCACTTGCCCACCTGCTGGAGACTGCACCATATCCATATCCGCTGTGACAACAGCAGAGGATGCTTTCACCACATAAGTACGCTCATAAATGGCCATAACAAGATAGACGAAGCAACTTACCGACACCAACATCACCAAACCAGACCAGAAGAAACGCTTTGCTTTGCGAGATGCTAGTTCTGCTGATGACAAATCATCGCTAGCCAATGGCACTTTACGAGACTTGGTGAAATTATTACGTGCTGCCACGTCCATGATATCACCGGCGCGCACCACTTCGCCCGCCATATAGGCAGACACAAAATATTTAAGCAATGACACTTGCTGCGTTGTCAATTGATCAAAACGACATCCCATACGTTTCTTAGAAGCATTAATAAAGCGCACTTCACATTTCACATCCATCGAAAAATTATAACCATCAAAGTCAAAGTTCAAGGTCGCGTCAAAATGCTTCCCTTCCTTAACATTATCACCAAGACCCAATGCGCCAACGCCAGCGCCTTCCCAACATATTGCAACACCACTATGTGACCAATCTTCAGCACTGAATACTTTACCAGCAATGCCCACATTCACAGGCAGCTGTAATCTTACATGTTGTCTTTGCACTTCAGATTCATGCGCAATATTTGCTTCTTTAGTCATAGTTATATTCTTTCTATCTTTTACTTATTTCTTACTACTTAATTATTTCTAATTACTTAACCAATCAATTTTTGCACCCAAAAACCCATATCAGGGATCGTAATAATATCTACCATTG
>CALJMC010000113.1 GCA_937982385.1 uncultured Rickettsiales bacterium
GCATCAGGAAAAAAGGTAGGGCTTAAACGTATTGCGCATGAAAATGCGAAGCTTTATAAAGTTTTGCAAAATTATAATGAAGCTGCTGATGGCGAGTTATATTGTGGTGGAATAAGAGCTTGCTTTGCACTTAAAGACTAATCCAAAATCTTATGCTTCTTATGTTTTTCTTGTACGTCGGATGGGCGAACTGGGTCTTGTTTTACGCCGCATGCTGTGGTGCTTAGAACTAGTGTTCCGAGCAACGTGGCGGTCACGATGCGCGAACAGGATGTTCGCGTCAGCCCTGAGCGTCGCGTAAGCGACAATGTATTGCGGAGCGCAGGAGCGCGTAGCAGGCATAACAAAGAATCTCTATTCCAAACCATAACGCTTCTTCCCTTCCATAATTGCTTTTCTCACAGCATCGGGTGCAGTGCCGCCATGGCTGCGACGACTTGCCACGGAATGTTCTACGCTTAGCACGGAGAAAATATCATTGGTGATGCGCTCGTCAATTTGTTGGAGCTCTAGCAATGATAACTCTGACAGCAAACATCCTTTCTGTTCGGCTAGCTTCACAGCTGATCCAGTCGCGTGATGCGCATCGCGGAATGGCATGTTGAGTGTACGTACGAGCCAGTCTGCTAAATCAGTTGCGGTGGAATAGCCCCCTGATGCGGCTTGCAACATAGGCTGTTCGTTGACGGTCATATCTTCAATCATACCCGCCATCACTTTTAGGCAAATGATGAGCTGGTCATGGGCTTCGAACACCGGTTCTTTATCTTCTTGCAGATCTTTATTATAGGCGAGCGTAAGCCCTTTCATAACGGTCAGCAAAGTGATGAGTGCGCCATTAATGCGGCCAACTTTGGCGCGAACAAGCTCAGCGGCATCGGGATTGCGTTTTTGTGGCATGATGGATGATCCGCTCGTAAAACCATCAGACATTTTGATGAAGCCAAACGGTGCGGATGACCAGATGACGAGTTCTTCAGCAATGCGCGAGAGATGAGTGGCGCTAATGCTGGCAACACTCAAAAACTCGAGCGCAAAGTCGCGTGACGCAACAGCATCGAGAGAGTTGTGCATAGGGTTCTTGAAAGCAAGTTTTTCAGCCGTCATCGTGCGATTAATAGGGAATGATGTACCTGCCAATGCTGCTGCACCCAGCGGACATTCATTCATGCCTGTACGTGCGGAATAAACACGGCGGCGGTCACGACCGAACATTTCAAAATAGGCCATCATGTGATGAGCAAAGGTTACAGGCTGCGCAGTTTGCAGATGTGTGAACCCTGGCATGATAGTGTCTAAGTGTTTACTCGCCTTGTTTGCGAAGGCTTGCTGCAACGCTTTAAGGCATGAGTCCACCTCGTCGAGTGCATCGCGTACATAGAGGCGAAAATCAGTCGCTACTTGGTCGTTGCGTGAGCGCGCGGTATGGAGCTTGCCCGCGGTGTCACCAATAATTTCTTTGAGGCGTGCTTCGATATTCATATGGACATCTTCAAGCGCAGGATCAAAGAAGAACTCCCCCTTCTCTATCTCGCCTTGGATTTGCTGAAGACCTACGACAATCTCTTCGCCCTCTTCTTCTGTAAGAATGCCAACAGATACGAGCATTTCCGCATGAGCTAGCGAACCTGTGATGTCATAGAATGCCAAGCGTTGATCAAACTCAACCGAGGCGTTAATCTCTTCCATCAGTTCGTGCGGGCCTTTTTCAAAATGTCCGCCCCACATTGGGTTTGCTGCGGTTGTGTCTTCTGACATATAATATTCTCCAATTTTTTTGTAACCATTTGCGGATTATCTGCGAATGGCATACTAGTTACATCATTAATTTAATTAGTTGGAGTTACACATGAGAAGTCTATTCGTTGCAAGTATTTTATCACTCTTTATCGCAAGCGTTGGCAGTTTTGATGCTGAAGCGCGCGTGAAAGCCATGGAATTTTATGAAACACCGATTCAGCTTGAAGGCGCTGGCTTTTATAATGCTGAGGGCGAACGTGTAGAACTCTCTGAATATAACGACAAGCCAGTGATGTTGAATGTCTGGGCGACATGGTGCGGCACCTGTGTGGCTGAGATGCCTGATCTAATGGCGCTTCACAAGGCAAATGCCGATAAATATCATTTCCTCGCGCTCTCCATTGATAAAGATGGTTTTGAAACACTAGCACCATTCATCAAAGAAAAAGGCTGGGAAGATCTGACCGTCTTTCATGATAAAGGTTTGGTGATGCATTCAGCGTTGAAACTCAAAGGCACGCCGACCACCTATATGGTCAATGAAGACGGTGCCATCACAATGATGGTGCAAGGTGATCCAGAATGGAATGATGAGTTTTTGGCTAAGATGCTTGCGAGTGTTGAGTAGTAGTTCTTCATCTTTTGGTAAGTTTGTTATGATAGCCTCTTAGAGTATTAATTTATTCTTAGGGGCTATTCTTATGGCAGAACCACTATCAGAATCAGATCGAGAAATGCTCAATTCGTTGAGAAAAACGCTGGGGCTAATAGATGAGAACTCTGTACCAGAAAATATTAACCCCAGCAGCTTCAAAAAAGCCGAAGCGGTTGGGGGTGGAGCAAAACCTGATAGGGGTATGTTTGAGGCACTTGTAGAAGAATTTAAGAAGCAGGGCTATGTGATGCCATCAGAAGAGAAGGCGCCTGCTGATGATAAAATGCTGCCACCGACAGATTATCGAGTTGAACCTATAGGTCCTCAAGGCAAAAGTGAGAGTCCTATGCGTGGTTAGTCTCAACCAAATGATGCACAACAAAAACTAGGGGTGGCGCTGCCATGCTGTTCGATGGCACGATTTAGCGCAAGCTCATCAAGCTGTTTTTGTCCATCAGGGTGAAGCGTATGTTTCAGTATACCCCCTGTGATGAGGGCGGAGTCTATCCCTACTCCATTCGCGCCTTTTATATCGGTATGTAGGCTGTCGCCTACCATCAATACGCGCGTTTTATCTATGCCTTCTAGGCGGTTCAAGCATAGCGTATAGACGTCAGCATAAGGCTTGCCGAAATATTTAACATAGCCCCCGCGCTTTTCATATTCGCCAGCAATTTCACCTGCACAACCAAGACGCTCTCCATTTTGACGGACAACTTCAATGTCAGGATTTGCACATATCATAATCTTTTTCATGGATGCTGCGGTCTCTAGCATGTTGTGATAATCGGAGAGCGGATCCGCATCATCGACATAGCCCACATTCAAAATCCAATCACACTGCGCTAGCCCTGCGCGTTTATGGGGGAAGCCATCGAGGATATCCATATCTCTGTCAGGACCGATAAAATAATAATTATTGCCGAGTGTGCAATCATCCGTTTGCATCCAGCCTGCCATCGCCTCACCTGAGGTAATCACATGGTCATAGAGGCTCTCATCAATCCCGAACTTGGCAAGCACTTGTGCCGCTTTATGCGCACGACGTGGAGCATTGGACAAAAAGATGATTTTCTTCCCCGCCTCATGCAGCGAGAATATCCGCTCGCGCACACCGGGATAGAGCTTTTGCCCATCATGAATCACGCCCCATAAATCGAGCAGGAATGCATCATAATTATCTGAAATATTATCGATGGTGGTGAGTCTGTTCATGAAGTAACCTTGATAGAGTATCTATTAGTATTTATGCTGCTTGGAGCAACTCACCACCCAGTGCTTTATCTATGAGGGCGGCGGTGGGTTTTGTGCCGTAGAGAGCGGCGAAGCTGCCCATGCGGGGGCCTTGGGTGGCTCCTAGCAAAATTTCATACATGCAGCCGAACCATGCGCGCATTGGCTCGAACTCACGTTCACGACCTATGCGATAAACTTCGGTCATGATGTCGTCAGCGGAAGTGTCTTCTCCAATGTTTATTAATACATCACGCAATTCTTCTAGTGCGGCACGTTCTTTATCATCTGGCGCGCGGTAGGATTTATTGGGTTTGACGAAGTCATCATAATAACGTACCGCTTTTTCTGCCATTACATCGAGCATCGGAGAATTTTCTGGTGTGGCATCGGGCGCGAATTGGCTGATGAACCCCCAGAGTGATTCTTTGCTGTCAGGGTTGCAGGCGCTCGCCAAATTTAGCAAGAGTGAAAATGTAATTTCCGCTTCAGGCGCAGGAACGTCTCCACCATGAATATGCCATAGCGGGTTTTCGTAACGTGCCGCTTCGTCCTGCTCTACATATTTCTCGCGGAAGGTCAGATATTCATCCATTGCTTTGGGAATCACGCCGAAATGAAGCTTCTTCGCTTTGCGGGGGGATTGGAACATATAATAAGAGAGTGACTCTTGTGGGGCGTAAGCGAGCCATTCCTCAATCGACAACCCATTCCCTTTGGATTTGGAGATTTTACCGCCCTCCTCGTCTAGGAACATTTCATAGGGGAAGCCTTCGGGTGGGGTGCCGCCGAGCGCTTTGGTAATACGATAGGATAATTGTGCGGATGGGGTTAGGTCTTTGCCATGCATTTCATAATCAACACCGAGTGCGACCCAACGCATTGCCCAGTCTGCTTTCCATTGGCATTTCACAGCGCCACCTGTCACGGGAGTGGTGATTCCTTCGCCATCTTCATCAATGAAAGTAATCGTGCCTGCATCAACATCAGTTGCAATCACTTTGGCTTGCAGCACTTTGCCTGTCTTTTTACAGAGTGGTAAAAATGGACTGTAGGTCTCGCTACGTTCCGCACCAAGCGTTGGCAAAATCACATTGATAACTTTGTCGTAATTTTTGAGGATAGCAAGGAGCGTTTCGTCAAAACGTCCTGAGCGATAGCATTCTGTCGCGCTTAAAAATTCATAATCAAAATCATAGCTATCCAAAAATGCTCTTAGGCGAGCATTATTATGTGCGCCAAAACTGTCATGCGTACCAAATGGGTCGGGTACATCGGTGAGCGGCTTGCCGAGCGCTGGGGTGAGTAGCTCGTGGTTTGGGACATTATCAGGCACTTTACGTAGTCCGTCCATATCATCAGAGAAACAAATCAGCTTGGTGGGGATGTCTGATATTTCCTCGAAAGCACGTTTGACCATTGCGGTGCGCGCGACTTCACCGAACGTACCAATATGCGGCAAACCTGAGGGGCCATAGCCCGTTTCGAACAATACATAACCATTCGCTGGCTTGGTATCCTTATAGCGCTCCACAAGTTTACGTGCTTCTATAAATGCCCATGCTTTTGGTTCAATGTTCATCAGGGTTTCCTCTTATATTTCCAATATGTTTAGCGTTCTTAGCTGTTGGATGCTTAAAAAACAAATGCTTTTGCATTTTTCACTTTCATATTCGCCACGTCTTGTTATTATCCAGTGCGAGTGTGAAATAGAGTGAAGTGATATGATGCGGTGCATTATGTAGTTTTATTTCAAGTAAATAACGAATAATATTAGGTTGTTAGTATGACTTCTAAAAAACGTTCTCTCCTTTCAAAAACGGCATTGTTATCTGTCTTAGCTGGTGCTTTCATGTTTAATGCCCCTGCGCAGGCTGAAACCATTTATATGGTGCAGCTCGGCTCGTTTGATAATGAAAATAAAGCGCGTGAGCGGTGGGACCAGTTGAGCACAAAGTTTCCCGAGCTTTTCTCCCCGCTTACCTTCAAGCGCAAAGAAGTAAAACTGCCGTCGGATGATTTCGTATATCACCGCGCGCAGGCAGGGCCTATTCAAAATCGCTCAGATGCTGAAGCGATTTGCGATGACTTGCTGATTTCAGGTTTTGAATGTTATATCGCGGAGACAGCGTTGTTTGAGCCTGCGGTTCAGCCCGTCAAGACCGCCGTCGCAGCGGTGCAAATGCCAAAAGCTGCTGTGAAGGCAATAGTGAAACCCACGCCCGTTGCGAAACCTGTCATACCCCAAATTATTGCTGCACCTGTTAATGTTGCGGCAGCTAAGTCCCCTCCTTTGCCAGACCCATTTGACGCGCTTGAGTCACCTGCCACTGCGGCTCCTGCAGCGAATGTGCAAAGCCCGGCGCAAAAAGCAATCCAGTTGGCAAAAGAAACATTGAGGCCTGTGGCAGTCTCGCTGCCGCCAGTTCCTGCTATGCCTGTGGTGGCACCCAAAGCGGATCTCGTTGATGTGAACACTGCGCTAGAAAAAGAAGTGGCAGCGTTTAAAGAAGCGCCTGCTGTTAGCGCACCGAAACTCTCTGTGCCTTTACCTACCATTCCATCTGTGCCTGTAACGGCTCCTGATTTTTCAATGTTATCGGCAGCCCCAGCGATTGACCTTCCTGCTCCGACACGGAGTGCTTCACCTATTGTCTCTGAGGTGGAAACGTTCAAACCTATGCCACAATCAGCAGCGCCAGTTTTACAGGCTGCCCCCGCCTTTCCTGTGGTGGCGCCAGCTAACGTTGTCTCAGAAGTTCCTGCTTTTATTAGAAACAAGAATAGGACAACGGCTCCTTCGCAGTTCCCCGTTGCAGCTTCGCCATTCCAAGTCGGTGAATCTAAAGATCATGTGCGTGGACAGCCGCTAGCAGATATATCTTCTGGTTCGGTGCAGTTAAATGTGCCGCCTGTTGCTCCTGCTGAGCTATACACTGCGGTGACGCCTTCCAACCCTGTTGTGGTTGATAACATAACGGAAGCACCAAGAATATCTGGTACACAGGCTGATAGAGTGCAATTTGCTGAGGCAGTGCGGGTTCCATTGGTTGATGTTCCACAGCAAAGACAAAAGCAATCACGCCTCCCATCCATAAGCCACTTTAAAGGCTATCCAAGTGCGAGCTTAAAAACGTCATCATTATGGGCTGAGATGAGCTACTTCACCAATCAAAAAGCTGCGTTGGGCTATTGGGGGGTGCTTCAAAAGCGCGATGCTCAATTACCACAAGGTGTACGTTTACGTGTCACGCGCCCATTCCTTTCAAAATCTTCGAAAGAACGAGTATCGCTTCGTGTTGGGCCATTTAAGAATGTATCTGTTGTGAAGCGTTTATGTTCACATACCCGTACAGAAAAACTTATGTGTCGTGCGGTCAAAGATTTGGGTTCATCTATCGCTAACCGTTCATCAGGACCTCGTCAGCGTTATAGCGGCGCGCAGCGTAATGCCATAATTAAAAGAAATGCTCCTTCAGGGTTCTGGTTGCAGTTGGGTTCATATTCTTCCGTTCGTGATGCTCAAAATTCATGGGTTGATATGAAGGAGACCTACCCTAAGCAACTTTCCGTTCTTCAAGAAGATATTTTGACCCCTCGTCGTTCTAGTATGCGTGGCAATAATTACCGTTTACGTGCCGGGCCATTCGCTGATAGTTCATCTGCTGTAAGTGCATGTGAACGTTTGAAGCGTCATGGTGGTTTGTGCATTGTGGTTGCAGATAGATAATTAATGTCAAAAAACACCTTTTTCATTAGCTTTGCCCTTGAAAAACCTTTGCGTCTTGCTTACATGTTACCTGAGCTTTTTATTAACGATAAGGAAGATGTGTAATGACGCAACCGAATCCAGAAACACCTGAATCATCAGAATCACTTGAGCTAGATGAAGCAACAATTCAGCAAGCACTAGAAGAAGTGTCTGGGCTCGAAGAAGCATTGCAAGAAATGAGTGCAGAAGGCGATAACCTATCTGCTGAAGTTGCGGCTCCTGAGCGCACAAAAGAAGATTATGAACAAGCCATATCGGAGATAAATGATCGTTTGATGCGTGCGGTTGCAGAAACGGAGAATCTTCGCAAACGTTCGCAACGTGAGTTGCAAGAGGCCAATAAATAT
>CALJMC010000114.1 GCA_937982385.1 uncultured Rickettsiales bacterium
TGTGGTAATTGCGTTTTAAATGCAAATGCCCGAATCTCCACGGCCATTCAATACCCCTGCGGCATGAGAACCTACACCAGAAATATCAAGATTTGCGGCGTGCACTTCAGTATTAAATACTTCTTGATCAAATTTACTATGCGCCTTCATACCTACGCCTGGCGCTGCTGATTCAAGTGCACCCGTATGAAATCTATTGCTATCGTTCAATACCATTTTGCTTGTCCTTAAGTTATCTCTTTTTACATCTTTGCGAGGTTCTTCCCGCTACAAATATATAATAACCCATCCAGCCCTCACCTTTCAACTGTAACTCGACGACTGTCACACAACCTTCACATAACTGACTCAGAGCTGTCACATAACTTTCTCAAACATTAATTTTTGTTAGTTTTTAGCTAAAATTGTATCTATCTATAAAGCGAGTTATTCTACTGATAAATAAATAAAAACCTCTAATCCCTGAAGTAACCATGGACTATTTGGGCGGTTTTGCGGCTAATACCTTCCACTTTGGTCAAATCATCGATGGTTGCCTCTTTCACGGCTTTCGCAGAGCCAAAATGGTGAAGTAACGCTTTTTTGCGTGTTCCGCCAATCCCCGGCACTTCATCGAGGGTTGACTGGCGAATCTGCGAAGAACGCTTTGCCCGGTGTGATGAAATGGCGAATCGGTGCGCCTCATCTCGTAATCGCTGCAAATAATAGAGTGTCGGGTCATCAGGCGGCAATTGGAATGGTGTTTTCTCTGGCAGATGAAATTGCTCGCGCCCTGCATTGCGGTCTGGCCCTTTTGAGATGGCGACATAACATATGTCATGAATGCCCAACTCCTCCATCACCTCATTCACCACACTCAACTGCCCTTTGCCTCCATCTATTAATAGTAGGTCGGGCACATTGGCGCTGGTGCGATCTGGATCTTCCTTCTGCAGCCGCGACAAACGACGCATCATCACCTCACGCATCATCGCAGTGTCATCGCCACCATTTATCACGTCATCGGTGAATGAAAACTTACGATAAGACTTTTTCTCAAAACCATCCGGCGTGGCAACAACCATTGCCCCTACAGCATTGGTGCCACTAATATGACTATTATCATAGACCTCGATACGTTTAGGTGCTTCTGCCAACGCAAAGAGTTTTTGCACCCCTTCGAGTGATGCGGATGCTTGCATCTTCTCCGCCGTATGCAATGCCAGCGCATTTTTCGCATTAGCTATCACCTGCTCCATCAACTGCTTTTTGTCCCCGCGCTGAGGTACGCTCACCGAGATGGCATGGCCGCTGCTGAGCGCAAGCGCCTCGGCAATCACATCCATATCATCAGGTTTGTGCGACAGAAGCAGCTGCTTTGGTGCAGGATAGCGTTGATAGAAATGCCCGATGGTCGCAGCAATAAGCGCTTTCTCATCCGCTTCCGCAGCCCGTGCGGGGAACAGCGCACGGTTGCCATAAGCCTGTCCACCGCGAAAGAAGAACATCTGCACGCATGCACGTCCACCTTCTCGATAGACCCCAATCACATCTGCATCGCCAATATTCGTCACTCCGAGCGATTGCTCCTGCTGTACTTGGGTCAACGCACGGATACGATCACGACATGCCGCCGCCTGCTCATAATCCATTTCCTCAGACAGTTTCTCCATCTGCTTAGCGAGACGCTGTTGCACCTCTGTGCTTTTACCCGCTAGAAAATCCTTCGCCTGTTCAATCAGCGCGTCATACTCACCCCTCGCAATCCTATCCACGCACGGTGCAGAACAGCGTTTGATTTGATATTGCAAACACGGGCGTGAACGGTTCTTATATATAGTGTCATTGCACGGGCGCAGCAGAAACGCCTTTTGCAACAGAGCCAACGTATGATTCATAGCGCTGACAGTCGCGAAGGGTCCGAAATAAGTATTGCCGCGCTTTTGTTTGCCACGATGTTTACGGATTTGCGGAAACTCATGATTAGTCAATTCAATAAACGGAAAAGACTTATCATCCTTCAGCAAAATATTAAACATAGGCGAAAGTTGTTTAATAAGACTCGCCTCGAGAAGCAACGCCTCCGCCTCCGACCCTGTGGTTATCACCACCATTTTGAGAGTTTGCGACACCATCCGCAGCGTACGATTCTGCATCACCCCGCGTGTCGCATAGCTCGTCACCCGATTTTTCAGATTCTTCGCCTTGCCGACATACAGCACCTTATCATCCTCACCAAGCATACGATACACCCCTGGCTTAGTAGTCAGGTTCTTCGCAAACTGGCGGATATACTCCGCGCCGATAAGTGGTTTTTCTAGCTTTGTCATATCTCTATATATAAGAGCGGTAGAAAAAAAATGCATCCACCTCTTGCAATTTAATCTGCAGGTACCATATATAGCCTCGAACGGGTTGCCTAAATGACCCCACACTATAAAATCACAATAATGACGGAGCAGAATAATGGGTAAAGTAATTGGTATTGACTTAGGAACAACAAATTCCTGCGTAGCCATCATGGACGGCAAAGAAGCGAAAGTAATTGAAAATGCCGAGGGTGCGCGCACCACGCCATCTATCGTTGCATTCACGGAAGACGGTGAACGCCTTATTGGTGAGCCAGCAAAACGCCAAGGTGTTACCAACCCTGAGAACACTCTGTTCGCGATTAAGCGCCTCGTTGGTCGCGCTTACAAAGATAAGACGACACAAAAAGATAAAGCGCTTGTGCCATATAATATTGTTAAAGCTGACAATGGCGATGCATGGGTTGAAGCGCGCGGTGAGAAATATTCACCATCACAAATCAGTGCATTCATTTTGCAAAAGATGAAAGAAACGGCTGAGAGCTACCTCGGCGAGACTGTTGACCAAGCGGTGATTACTGTTCCAGCTTACTTTAACGATGCGCAACGTCAAGCAACCAAAGATGCAGGTAAAATCGCTGGTTTAGAAGTTTTGCGTATTATTAACGAGCCAACAGCTGCAGCCCTTGCATACGGACTCGACAAAAACGAAGGCAAAACCATTGCGGTCTATGACCTCGGTGGCGGTACGTTTGATGTATCCATCCTCGAAATTGGTGATGGCGTGTTCGAAGTAAAATCTACCAATGGCGATACATTCCTTGGTGGTGAAGATTTTGATTCCGCAATCATTGAATTCCTTGCTGATGA
The DNA here is from genome assembly GCA_937982385.1 of uncultured Rickettsiales bacterium. Classification (GTDB taxonomy): domain Bacteria; phylum Pseudomonadota; class Alphaproteobacteria; order Rickettsiales; family UBA998; genus CALJMC01. The sequence continues at coordinate 3,159 of CALJMC010000114.1, forward strand.
ATTCAAACAAGATGCTGGCATTGATTTGCGCGAAGATAAGCTTGCGCTTCAACGTTTGAAAGAAGCGGCTGAAAAAGCGAAAATCGAACTCTCTGCTGCACAGTCAACTGATGTGAACTTACCGTTCATCACCGCTGATGCATCTGGCCCAAAACACATGAACATCAAGCTTTCACGTTCGAAGCTTGAGTCTATTGTCGGCAAACTTATTGACCGTACTATCAAGCCGTGCCAAGCAGCGCTTAAAGATGCTGACTTGTCCGCAAGTGACATTGATGAAGTGATTTTGGTCGGTGGTATGACGCGCATGCCTAAAGTAGCTGAGAAAGTAAAAGAATTCTTTGGACGTGAACCACATAAAGGTGTCAATCCTGATGAAGTCGTGGCAATGGGTGCTGCTATTCAAGGGGGTGTATTGGCAGGTGATGTGAAGGATGTACTTCTTCTTGATGTAACGCCGCTCTCGCTTGGTATCGAAACACTTGGTGGCGTGTTCACTCGCTTGATTGACCGCAACACCACGATCCCAACCAAAAAATCACAAGTATTCTCAACAGCTGATGATAATCAAACTGCCGTGACCATCCGCGTCTTCCAAGGAGAACGCGAAATGGCTGCAGATAACAAAGTGCTTGGTCAATTCGATTTGGTAGGCATTCCACCCGCACAACGCGGCATGCCACAAATTGAGGTAACGTTTGATATTGATGCAAACGGCTTGGTGAATGTTTCTGCTAAAGATAATGCCACAGGTAAAGAACAGCAAATTCGCATTCAAGCATCTGGCGGTTTGTCTGATGATGACATCGACCAAATGGTCAAAGACGCAGAAGCGAATGCTGATGCAGATAAAGACCGTCGCGAACTGATTGAAGAGAAAAACAAAGCCGAAGCGCTTGTGCATGAAGCGGAGAAGAACCTCAACGAGCATGAAGCCATCATCAAAGAAGATGACAAAAATGCGATTGAAGCCGCTGCTGCCGATTTAAAATCAGCGCTTGAAGGTGACGATAAAGATAGCATCGAAACCAAATCACAAACACTCACTGAAGCAATGATGAAAATTGGTGAAGACATCTATAAGGCACAGCAAGCAGCAGAAGCTGGTGCAGGTTCTGATAGTGCCGATGCTGCGCCTTCTTCTGATAATGATGACAATATACAAGATGCAGAAATCTTGGATGCTGACTTCGAAGAAGTCGAAGATGATAAAGACACAAAAAGCGCATAAATCTCATCTCTAAAGTGCGTCAATCTAATAACCCCGTATCTTAAATTGTAAGGTGCGGGGTCTTCTGTAAAAGAGAATCACATGGCTGAAGATTATTATCAACGACTCGGTGCAAAGCAAGGCGACAGCGAAGCTGACCTGAAAAAAGCCTATCGCAAGCTAGCGATGAAATATCACCCAGACAAAAACCCTGGTGATGACGCTGCTGAGAAGAAATTCAAAGAAATTAGCGAAGCCTATGACACCTTAAAAGACCCACAAAAGAAAGCAGCTTATGACCGCTATGGTCACGATGCCTTCACCTCGAATGGCATGGGCGCAGCAGGTGGCGGACAGCAAGGCGGCGGCGCTGGCGGATTCGATTTCAATGGCGGATTCTCCGACATGTTCGAAGATTTATTCAATGAATTTGGCGGTGGCGGACGCAGACAACAAGGTGGCGGACGTGCAAATGCAGGCGGAAGCCGTGGCGCAGACTTACGCTATAACCTAGAAATCTCACTTGAAGATGCCTTCAGAGGCAAACAGCAAAGCATCACCCTCACCACCTCAGCCTCATGCGACACCTGCGAAGGCTCAGGCGCCAAGAAGGGCTCAAAGCCCGAGTCATGCGGCACCTGTGGCGGTGTTGGCGTAGTACGTGCCCAACAAGGCTTCTTCATGGTTGAGCGCACCTGCCATAGCTGTAATGGCGCGGGACAAACCATCAAAAACCCATGCAAAACATGCGCTGGCTCTGGTACACAACGCAAAGAAAAAACGCTCAATGTCTCCATCCCCGCAGGCGTAGAAGAAGGCACACGTATTCGCCTCACAGGCGAAGGCGAAGCGGGCGCACGTGGCGGCACAGCAGGTGATCTCTACATCTTCATGGGTATCAGAGCGCACCGCTTCTTCAAACGTGAAGGCGCGAACATTCATTGCAATGTTCCTCTCCCCATCACCACTGCAGCACTTGGCGGCGGCATTGAAGTGCCAACCATTGATGGCGGCAAGGTGAAAGTCAACATTCCCGAAGGCACACAAGCAGGACACCAATTCCGTTTGCGCGGGAAGGGCATGTCAGTCTTGCGTTCTTCCTCCAGAGGCGATATGTATATTCATGTTACCGTTGAAACTCCGGTGAAATTATCCAAGAAGCAAAAGGATTTGCTCAACGAATTCGACAAAACAGGTGGCGGCACATCCGCATACAGCCCCGAATCTGCAGGATTCTTCGACAAGGTCAAAGATTTCTGGGAAGACTTAAAAGAGTAGGAATTTTGTCATGAACTATCTTGCCTCAAAAATTGGTCACGGACTCGCTATCTTGGCAGCCCTCACATTATCTCTCAGTGGATGCGCAGAACCACGCAGCGAACTCGCCGCTCCCATCATTGACGAAATAACCGTCAAGAAACTACAGGAACCCACCACATGAAATTAGCCGTTGCAGGATGTATGGGACGCATGGGGCAAACGCTCATGCAAGCCATCAATGAAAAAGACGGCGTCACCTTAGTTGGCGGCACGGCGCAAGCGTCCGAACTCGCAGGTGCTGACGCGCTAAAATCTCAGCTTGGCTTCGGCGATGATGTCATCATCAGCTCCGATTTAGGCGAAATTCTAACGCTAGCAGATGGTATCATTGACTTCACTACACCCGCATATACATTACACATCGCCGAGACCTGCGCAGAGCTCAAGAAAGTTCATGTTTCTGGCACAACAGGTTTCTTGGAGAAAGACGCGGCAGAATTTGCCCAGCATGGCACAAAAACTAAAATCGTCCATGC
>CALJMC010000115.1 GCA_937982385.1 uncultured Rickettsiales bacterium
TTTTTTTCACCTTATTTATGCCTCAGATCATTGGGTGCGAAATAGACAGGCACTTCACCCCAGTAGTTTTCAACACAGTTTGACATTCCCGGATCGTCACATGTCGGCAGAGGCGGTGCTACGCTTGGAGTATAGGCGCCACCCGTTGCTTTAATGGTTTCCTCAACCTGTGCACCATAATAATTTTCTAGTTTTGTATGGTTTTCTGCTGGGAACCCTAATGTTTTTAACTCTTCTTTGAGAGGTCTCGGAATCTCGTCTTTCCACATGGTATATTCTTCACCTTGTCCCCAAAAATCATTGTTTCCGCATGTATCAAGTGCACGCCCGTTATTAAATGCAAGCGCCCGAATCCATTCTAAGCCAGGTTTCCCGTGAAATGCTGTATGCGATTCTGTAACGAATGCAACATACGGCATGCGCCAGTTTTGCTCGCCGCCTGCAGGCATCACGAGATCCTTATTATAGACTAACATATCTCCAGCAAGTACAGAATCGAGACCTGTACCATGCATGGTTGCTGTGCCTGATATGGCCGCATAATGAGGGAATCTATGCGTTGGGTCTGAGTCCGTCACATAGCCACGCCATGACATCGGCCATGCCTCGGTTTCGACTTGCGTACGTTTCCCTGTGGAATCTTTTGCAATCGTTTGGAATTCACCACCACTACGAGAGAGTATAATTTCTTCTCCTGAGCCTTGTTTGAAGAGTGATTCATGTTTCACAAAACAGTTAAGTGAAAAATCACGAATACTACGCGCTTGATAGAGTTTTAACTCTGCCCAGCTTGTGATGGGTTCAACTGGTTTACCTTCTTCACCAAACCTAACGCCTGGGTTGAGAATGGATTGACGATTGTCACCACCACCAATACGGCATTTATCGCCAGTGTTATAAGGGCCTTCCCCTGCAATATGGCGACCAACGCCAGCTAACGCATAATCTGCACCGGCGAGACTTTCTCCCAATTCTGTATCAGTAAGTTCGCCTGTATTTTCTTTGTTGCCACATTCTTTACCCATATCCCAGCAACGCATGTAGGGACGGTGTGCGCCGAAATAAGATCTAAAGTGATAGCCTTCAGGCACGTTGCTTGGCTCTTTTTCTGACACTAATTTCAACGGGTTCATCGGGGCGAGTGGTTTGGCGATGGCCAAGCATGCATCTTTAATCAATACATCACCACATGGATTCCCGCTGATGTAATTCCCATCTAATATGCCTTTTGCTTCTTTACCATTCCAATTGGTTGCACAACATTGCCCGTTTTCTTGACCACCAGCAATATTGTCACCACATTCCAATTTATCCCAGCATGACTCTCCATTTATAGATGCGTAGTAGCATATAATATTGAACAAAATACGTTGTGTGATGACTTTGTCAAACGCAGCTTGACGCCAAGTAAGAATATCAACTTTGGGAATAAACTCAGATGTTAGATCTGAGATAAACGCATTATCTCGCTGTATTTCTCTTCTTTCTCGAATGGCTTTCATATGGTCTTCGGCAGGTTCTTTTGCCTTTTCTTCAGACTCATAAGATTCTTTTTCTTCGCCCTCGGGATCATCTTCGCTTCGGTTGCTGTAGTCGGCAACAGCGGGTCCAACCCCAACTTCATCTGCGACGCGACCTTCTGCATATGTTCCGCCGTCAGCATTTGGTGCGCCAGCACAACGCACTTGGTCATAAGGGTTTCCTCCATAGACGGCAGTCATAGGGGAGTAATAATCGCGTTCATTAATAGTAAAATCCCAACGCGGTGTAAAAGGATGGCTCGGGTCGAGTATTCTCTCATATTGACGCTCTGTCACATCATTGACGCAAATGGCACCATTGTTGAATTCTGATGTCTCCGTAATTGCAGTGAAATTGAACGTTGAATCTGCAACTGGTCTGTATTGTCTGCTCAGACTTTTAATATACTTAAAGAGGTCGCGGAACGAGCGAAAAAAACTTCCGCCACCACTGGATACTTGCCCTAAACTAAATGTAGCTACAGGTGTCGGGTTTTCTGTTGCTACCGTATAATCTACGCCCTTAAATGGTTCTGGTATTGCTTGGTCTGGCGGTATTCTTACGCCATTAAGTGCATAGTTAGGTTCTTTCGCAGCGGCGCCATTGCGCAGGAGAAAGTCAGTGTTAAACAGTAATTTTCTCCATGAGAACATTAAATAGTCACTCGGAAAATATTCTTGTTCCTCATGTGGGAGCGGTACTAAACGGAAGGGTTGACAGAATTTTTGTGATAATATTTCAGCACGCTCAGCGCCTTCTTCTCCAACGTCCTCAGCGTTTGTTTGGTCAGCCACAGAGAGGAATTGTTTTTCGCCTTGTCCTTGGAAAATCGTGCGGACTTGGCGCGCGCGACCTAAAATAAATTGGTTGGCACAATTATCAAACTCCATGCGGTTCCATACCGGGTCCAGGTAGTTTGGTGCTGTGTAGCCACGCGCCGTGTCATGAGGTCTGACAAGTGATTGACTGGCAAGTGCTGTTCTAGCTGTTTCGATGACGCGCTCGCACCCATCAGCAGCGTTGCGTTCTATGCTTGCATTTTCACCACGCGGTGCACTGGAAGTTACGTTGGTAAGCCTGTTGCGGTGGCGATGAAAGTTCCGGCTTCCCCTATAAATAGAGCCCAAATAAGGGCTGGCGGGCTGCTCTGATTCGATGCCCTGCAGGCCCGTTGAGTACCAAGGGTTCAAATCAACCGGTTTGATCAATTCTGTATCACGGTGACGATATCTGAACTTAGAGGGGCCATACTCGAAGGAAGGTCTCACGCGAGCACCTTGATAGAGGTTAAGTTGTTCTCTGTTTTCTGGAGGCTCAGTTTTAGCTTCGGCGAAATTATTGACACCATTATATTCATCGATTTCATAATTATCTTTGTCAAAAGGAGGGTAGATAGTATCGATCCAGCTGGTGAGAGGGAATGTATTATAACGTTCATCTGGTGCCTCAAACACAGACCCCGCGAGTGGCACGCGATAGGGAGGTACACCATTTTCTGCTGGGGCACCCGTTTGAGCGGTGCCGAAATGAAGTTCATCTGTTACATTCTTACAAAAAGCAAGAACTTCTTCTTGGGTGCGAGTTGTTAGGTCAGTGGTTTGTGTTGGTGCCGGGCTACTGACAACAGGTGATGAAGATGCTAAAAACAGCGTTAGACACACAATAAAACAGTAAGCAAAACAAGATATGCTGGTGCGTTTTATGGTCGTTATTTCCATCATGTCGCTCTTCGTGTAAAGGTTAATGTTTCCCAAGTAATATGTATCTTTTTATGTGTGACACATAATAGTGATTCGTAATAATACTATATTATCTAATAGATAAGTATAGCATAAAGAATGATTGAGAAATGTTACAATTTTGTTACAAAGCATGTTTTACTACAAGAATACTGGTTGCAGGTGAAGTCATGGATTTTTGCGCTTTTCACCGTGAATAATTTGTGTCATAGCTAGCATATGCAGGATGAAGAACTCTATCAGCGAATCAAAGATGGTACCTACTATAAAGATGGTAGGGAGTGGTACTCAATGGTCTATATGTCATTGATGTCCGAGCGTTTCTTTTTTATTGTCTTGTCGGGGCTTGCACTCACCACATTGTTTTTTGCCGTAGTATCCTTTTTTGCTATTTTGCCCTTAAAACCTATTGAAACATTTTTATATGAAAACCCTCGAGGAGCTACGCATTTTGCGCATTTGAAGCCACTTAGAGAAAATCAGGATGAGGATGTGAATCACGCATTAAGGCAGCATATGTTGGAGCATTACGTGACCCATCGTGAAGGTTATGAGAGAAGTAAATACGGTTTTTTTGTTAAAGTCGTGCAGCAAAACAGTGATAACGCAGCATTCCAAGCCTATCGTAGTTATATTGATCGCTCAAACCCAAATAGCCCCATTACACTCTATGGCGCGGCATCCATCCGAACTATTGAGGTAAAATCCGTGCGTATCACGCCCGATGAAACCCAAGCGAATGGGTATATTGCGCGTGTCAATTTTGCCGCGATTGTGCGTTCTCCGAAAGGTGGTAACGTTTCTGACTGGACAGCTGAGGTGAATTTTTACTACAAAGATGTAGCGGTAATAGATGCAGATAATTCTGATCGTGCGCCTGATGATCCTGTGGAGATTACTCCGATGGAGTTTAGGGTGACAGGGTATCGAACAGAATTAACATCTGGTGCAACCAGATGATAGGTAACGTTAACAAGAAGAATACGCGCTTTATGAAAAGATTTTTGCAGACATTCTTATTTGTAATATCACTATTATGCTTGAATAGTGGCGATGTTAGTGCGCTTCAAAAGGCGCGTCCAATCGCCACTGATGCGCGTATTAAGACAGTGCGATATACGCCGAATGAAGTGTATCGTTTTGTCGGGCATTATGGCTACCATGCTATTATTGAGTTAGCAGAAGGTGAAGTTATTCAAAATATTTCTGTGGGTGATGCAACATCATGGAACATCGAGGCGAATGCACACCGTATTTTGATTAAGCCAATTAAGCAGCTCGCTGAAACCAATATGATTGTAGTCACGAGTAAGCGTCTCTATCATTTTGAACTTGATGCTACTGAAGTAGAAAATATTTCAGCCAAATCCTTAACGTTTGTGATGCGCTTTATTTATCCTGAGGCCTATGGTGCCGGCTTTGCAACGAGTGTTGTGACAACTGATGTTGTCCCGGATATTCAAGACCCTGAGATACGTGAAACGCTTAATTTTAAATATGCTATTGTCGGGGGGGACACGGTTGCGCCGATTCGTATTTTTGACGATGGTGAGTTTACCTATTTCCAGTTTCGAGATAAAAACGCAGATATCCCTGCATTCTTTCACGTAGGCCCATTAGGCAATGAAGCGCTCATTAACTACCGAACGCGCGGTGATTATATTGTTGTTGAACGCGTGTCTCCACGCTTTACCTTGCGTCATGGCTCCGATATTGTCTGCGTGTTTAACGAGACAATTCCGATGCCCGCGCGTCCTATTATGGTTGATGAACGCTCATGGTTTGTGCGTACGACTGATGCACTCAAGTTCTGGTAGGGCTTAATAATCAACTTTCATAAAATACAGCCCGTGTGGTGGGGCATTCGTGCCACCCGCTTTGCGGTCTTTGGCTTCTAAGGCCTTTTTTATGTCCTCAGCTTGCCATTTTCCTTGTCCAACCAGACTCAACGTTCCAACCATATTGCGTACTTGATTATGCAAAAAGGATTGTGCGTCGGTGGTGATACGGATTTCACGCCCAAATGGTGAGTCTATCTCATTAATTTCAAGTGTTCCTAAGTCTTTGACAGGGGAATTTGCTTGGCAGGCCGTCGAACGAAAACTAGTAAAGTCATGTCTTCCAACTAGAAATTTCGCACCCTCACGCATCGCATCAATGTCAAGCGGGCGTCGTACATGCCACGCACGTTTTGCTTCAATGGCAATGCGTGAGGGGCGGTTGAGTATACGATAGAGATAATAGCGACGTTTTGCGGTAAAACGTGCGTGAAAATCAGCACCTTCTGCAATGCGTTCTACATTGTTTATAACAACGGCTGTCCCACGTAATGCATGATTAATACCTTGCATAATACGGTACGGATCGCGCTCAACATCAGAATCAAAATGCGCGACTTGGGCAATGGCATGCACGCCGGCATCGGTACGGCCCGCCACGTGCAAACGTACATCTTCTTTCATGGTGTCTAAGATCGCTTCTTCAATATGCTGCTGCGCAGAGGCAGGGCCATCTTGGCGCTGCCAGCCATGCAAATTCGTGCCATCATATTCTACAGTGAGTTTGTATCGAGGCATCACACGCTCTCACCTTTTTTAATGGGGAATCCACGAAGGAAGTCCTCGGCTTGCATGGGTTTCTTGCCTGCGCGTTGCAGCTCGGTCAGGCGAATTACGCTGCCTTCAGCGCAGGCAATAGCGAGCTTGTCTGACAGAACAGTACCAGCGCGTGCAAAGCTGAGTGTGTCAGCAATCTCTGAGCGTAAAATTTTGATAATTTCGCCATTTATTTCAAAGGTAGCGCCAGGGTAGGGGCTCATCCCCATAATATGGTGATGAAGTTTTTCTGCCGACCAATTAAAATCTATAGGGCGTTCATCCTTGCTAATTTTCTCGGCATAGGTTTCGCCTTGCTTGGGCTGGGCAAGTGGTTCAATGGAGCCGTCTTGCAAACCTGCAATCGCTTCTAGCAGTAATTCGCCTGCATCAGCCGATAATTCATCATGCAAATCACCCGCAGTGGTGCGGCTTCTAATATCATAATCACGACCATGTAAAATATCGCCGGTATCAAGTCCTGCATCCATTTGCATAATCATGCAGGATGTCTCACAATCACCCGCCATGATCGTGCGTTGAATCGGTGCCGCGCCACGCCAACGTGGCAAATGTGACGGATGTACATTCATGCAACCCATCGGACAGGCGTTTAAAATGGCTTGCGGTAAAATCAAACCATAGGCCACCACAATCGCGAGATCTGCACTATGCGCTTTGAATTGGGCTTGAATATCCTCTGATTTTAGGCTTTTGGGCGTAAATACAGGAATATTATGTGTCTCAGCCAGTTGATGCACAGGGGTTGGGCGCTCTTTTTTGCCGCGACCCGCAGGGCGAGGAGGCTGAGAATAGACCGCGACCACCTCATGCTCAGAATTTATGAGGGTTTGCAAGCTTGGCACCGCAAATTCAGGAGCACCCATGAATATTACTTTGAGAGCGGTCATACATCGTACCTCTCGGGGTCTAAGTCACCCGCTTTACGTGCTTTGACAATCTTTTTTCCAATCATTTCACGTTTTAGCTTGGAGATATGGTCCACAAACACAATGCCATTCATATGGTCAATTTCGTGCTGCACACAGGTCGCCAACACATCATCGGCTTCCATCATCTGTGGATTGCCTTTTTCATCAGTATATTTGATGGTCGCGCGTTTCGGGCGCTTCACATCGCTATAATGTCCAGGGAAGGAGAGACATCCCTCTTTATAGACATTATTTTCATCTGACATTTTAATAACTTCAGGGTTAACCATCTTAATCGGATTACCTGGTCTGCCCTCTTCGCTTTGTTCAATGTCTATTGTCACCAAGCGGAGCATATGGCCCACTTGCACGGCAGATAACCCTATGCCATGCGCGGCATACATGGTGTCCAACATGTCATCAAGCAATTGGAGAATGGAGGAGGTAATCTCTTCAACGGGCTTGGAGATCTCTTTTAGGCGCGGGTCGGGGGATACAACGATAGGCAATATAGTCATGCGGCAACTCCTTTTCCCTCGAGAGCGGCATTTAAGCGTTTCAACGTTTCTTCGCGACCGAGTAATTCCATGACTTCAAACATACTCGGGCTGGCAGTGCTACCCGTAATAGCCGCGCGAAATGGTGCCATTACTTTACCAAGTTTCATATCAATCTTTTCGCCAGCATCTTTTAAAAGCGGGAAGAGAGCATCATGCGTCCAGTTTGTAGCAGACGCTAGCGCGGGTATCATAGCGCTTAGCACTTCACGACCACCATCATTCAATATAGCAGCTGATTTTTCGTCAGGGGTGATAGACTCTTTGAAATAAAACTCAGCATTTTCAGCGAGTTCATTTAGGTTTTTGACGCGCTGCTTGAGGCCTTCAAGCGCAGAGGTAAGCAGTGCCGTATCATTTTGAGAAAGCTCTTTATTTAGAGTGACTTCGAGGCGTGGCTGCACCAGTTCAGCCAAACGTGCATTCTCAGCATGTTTGATGTAATGCCCATTCAAATGCTCAAGCTTGGCAAGGTCAAAACGTGATGCAGCTTTGCCAATCCCTTTAGTATCAAACCATTCAATCGCTTGCTCGCGTGAGATAATTTCATCATCACCATGTGCCCAGCCAAGTCGCAACAGATAATTATTAATTGCTTCAGGCAGAAAGCCCATGTCACGATATTGCTCAGCCCCAAGCGCCCCATGGCGTTTGGAGAGTTTGGCGCCATCAGCACCATGAATAAGCGGGATATGCGCGAATATAGGTGCATCCCAACCCAGTGCATCATAAATCACCTGTTGGCGACCACTATTAGTGAGATGGTCATCGCCACGGATAATATGTGTCACACCCATATCATGATCATCAACGACCACGGCTAACATATAGGTCGGCGTGCCGTCTGAACGCATAATCACCAAGTCATCCAGCTCTGATGCGTCGGTTTTTACATCGCCTTGCACAAGGTCACGTGTAATAATATTACCTTCAAGCGGTGCTTTGATGCGGATAGACGGAGCCACACCCTCGGGTGCATCGGCCACAGTCTTGTCGCGCCAGCGTTTGTCGTATTTGAAGCCTTTATTCTCAGCTTGAGCTGCGGCGCGCATTTCAGTGAGTTCTTCAGGAGTACAATAGCATTTATAGGCCTGTCCATCATCGAGCAGTTGTTGCACGACTTCTTGATGGCGTTCTTGACGCCCAGATTGATAGACCACGTCATCATCCACATCGAGCCCAAGCCAGTGCATAGAATCTAAAATGGCATCGACAGCCTCTTGCGATGAGCGTTCTTTATCTGTGTCCTCAATGCGTAGACGAAATGTTCCACCATTATGTTTAGCAAACAAATAGTTAAATAAGGCAGTGCGCGCTCCGCCAATATGGAGGAACCCTGTTGGGCTGGGAGCAAATCTAGTGATGACAGACACGATATATTTTCCTATGGTACAGACTTATAACATTATAATAGCGAATTGAATGAATGACTACACGGTATGAGCCGAAGCGTGCCAACGTGCAAGCACATACATCAATGAGCTAGAAGTTTTATAAATCGGGATGGTTGCTAATGCAAGTGTTTGAAAAGATTGAGCGCGAGGGCGCGGGGCATTTTATTCGTAGCATCGATTGGGTGCCCGTATGGCTTGCGGCGGGCATTGCAGTCTATTTTGGTATGAACCATGAACCGAACCCTCATCTGCCGTGGGCTATTCTATTGTTATTGCCTGTCCTTTATGCCGTGCGGCACTTTCCTAAATGGCGGTTTGTATTGGGTGTGTGGCTACTGATGCTGATTGGGATGAGTGCTGCAATGTGGCAAACGGAGCGCATGAAGGCGCCTAAACTTCCATCAGCTCTTGATATTGTAAGCATTGAGGGGACATTAAAAAAGGTCACCTATGATGAAAAGCAATATAAATTATGGATAGAAGATCTGAACATTGAAGAAGTGTCGCCCGAGCAAACGCCGAAGCTCATTCGCGTGGCATTTCGCGGCAAGGAAGTACCTCCGATTGGCTCGCGTGTGAAGTCACGTGGTAAAATATTCGCCGCCTCTGGGCCCGCTATGCCTGATGATTACGACTTTGGACGTTATTTTTTCTTCCGTCAGATTGGTGCGGTTGGGGTTATCTTTCCGCCATTGAAGCCTGTGGAGGATTCTGAAACACTGCCTAAAGATGTCTGGGGTGATTGGGTGGCGTCGGTACGTGCAGACGTGCAGCAACGTATGTTGAGTTTGCAAGAAGGAGAGGCGATTACAGTGCTTTCCGCACTTGTCACGGGTGACAAATCACCCATCCCCAAAGATACAGCTGAAGCATTTCGCAACTCAGGACTGGCGCATATGCTCGCCATCTCGGGAATGCATATGGCGATTATTAGTGGCGTGTTCTTTCTGTTCTTACGTTCGCTATTGGTACTCATTCCACCCATTTCCCGGCGCTATAATGTTAAGAAAATCGCGGCGCTGATGGCGCTGATTGCGAGCAGTGCTTATTTGGTGATGGCGGATTTCCCGATTTCTGCAGTGCGTGCCTATATTATGATAGCCTTTATGTTTACCGCTGTGTTGCTTGATCGCGAGGCGGTGACAGTGCGCTCGCTGATGATTGCGGCTACTTTCATATTGCTGCTCTATCCCTCATCGTTGGTGGAGGCAGGGTTTCAGCTGTCATTTTCCGCAACATTGGCGCTGGTAGTGAGTTATCGCACCTTCCGTATGGTGCAAGGAACGCCTGATGAGCAGCAAAGTTGGGTGCGTCGTATCCTTATGTATTTACTTGGCATTATCATTTCTTCCCTCATTGCGTCACTGGCGACGCTTCCGTTTATTATGTTTCATTTTCAACAGATTAACCCCTATAGTATCATCTCAAACTTAGCTGCGGTGCCATTCTTTGGTTTTATTGTGATGCCGATGCTGATGCTCTCGATGCTGTTAATGCCGTTAGGTTTGGAAGTATTGCCGCTGAAAGTTGCTGCGTGGGGAATGGACTATCTCATTATTATTGCGCAAACAGTGGCACATATTCCGGGTGCCGATTTCCATGTGATGCCGCTTGCTAACTGGTCAATTGTGCTCATCGGGGCAGGGATGTTGCTGCTGTTGCTGCATAGGCTGCGCTGGGTAAAATGGACGGGTTTTGCACTGATATGCATCGGCATTGCCACGCCATTGCTCTATGTAAAACCTGATATTGTGGTGGCCAATGATGGGCGTTATATCGCTGTAAAACAAGGTGATAGCTATACGCTAATTCATGGAAAAAGTAATCGTGGGTTCTCGGTTAAACAGTGGAAAGAGCGTTTGGCGAGTGAGATCATAAAGGTCAAGCAACCTGAAGAACATATTGGCAGTGTGACGTGTGACAAGCTAGGATGTGTGCTGAAAAAAGGTGAGTATATCCTCGCATTTCCAAAGAAAATAGAAGCCGTTGCGGAAGATTGTGCTATGGCGGATTATGTGTTCTATGAAGGCGATGTTTCAGACGCTGTCTGCAAAAATACGAGCAAACTTGTAGACGCGAAACGTTTAAAAAATAGAGGTAGCATGGCAATCTGGTTTGGGCATGACGGACGGATGTTTGCAAAGTTTGCGTGTGATTATACAGGGCAACGCCCTTGGACTACTTGTCAGTAACTAACGACTCTAATTTCACTGGTGTCACATCATAGCCAAGGCGTTCATAATGGCGCAGTAATCCTGAACTTCCTGGTAGATGGAGCGCGCCGACGGCAATGAATGCATCGCCACGTTGAATATATTTCTCCGCGCGTGCCGCCATCAAACGGTTGCGGTCAATAATGAGGGTGCGCTCGATATACTCGCCAATTTGGCGGGGTTCAACATTGCCAAAACTCTCCGTTGCCAAAGCCTGCATTTGCGCGAGGTCACCAGCCAGATAGAAGCGCTGTAGTTTATGCGTGTCCTCAACACCCTCCTCATATCGCTCCACAGCGTCTTTGAGGGTAGAGAGCTGCCATTCCATAGGCATGCGCAAGAACGGACGAAATTGTTCCTCAGCACGTTCTAAACCAATAATCTCAATGCTGTGAGATTTAGCATTATTTTGCAGATGCGCATCAGACACCACACCATCATTTTCACTCGGTGGTATTTGCAGCAACATCGCTGCTGCCCAAGGACGATAGCGGTTGATAGCCTGCTCAGGAATGGCTAACCTTTTTTGTTTGAGGCGGGCCATAAGCTGGTTAAATAAGGAGGCGCCAGCCAAGGTTTTAAGACCGGCTTTATGTGTTGGAGGAATAAAAAAGAACTTAGCAATATTGCTGGGTTCACTCTCACGTTCATCCATTTCGAATAAAGCGGTATTAATCCCCGTCATATGCTGAGAAGCTTCTTTTGCAATCGCAACAATTTGGGCATTGTCCGAATGCATGGTGCCAAAGATATAGCTCGTATTGCCATCACAATCCTCGACTTTATAGAGCAGTGATTTTACCTTGCTTTTATCATGAGGGGTTGGGGGCGAGCATGCCTCGGAAACGAAGGGTAAATATATGATAATAGTTATTATAAATAGAATGTTACGCATCAGTAAACTCCTCATATACTGCTAAGTTCGCATAGGCATTGGAGTGAAACTCGCGACGGTAAAGTACGGAAATAACAATCGCGGTTGCAATGAGAAAGAGGACCGGATGAATGAACCATGCGAATGCGGCGAGCCCATAATAATAGGCGCGCATACCAAGATTAAAATGACGGGCGGCAGATGCCATCAGGCCTGCGCCGGCTTTGGCATATGCTTCGTGACGCTCCACATGCTCATCAGGCATGGGTGCCGCACTGATGAAAATGCAAGTATAGTTATATTGTCTGAGCGACCATGTGAATTTAAAGAATGCATAGACAAAAATGAGAATGATTAGGAATAGTTTGATTTCCCATAATAAATCGGAGGGTGCCGAGCTGTAAGGGATGGTTGCAATAACGGTGAGTGCCTCTTGTTTATAGCCAAACATGGTGATGATACCAAGGATGATGAAGATGCTGGTATTGGCGAAAAAGGAGATGCTTCTAAGCAAGTTGCCAACCGCGGTCATATCAGCAATGCGGTGTTCGCGCTTCATCACTTGGCGCATCCAATGCAGGCGATAGGTGTTAACGACTGTAAAAAGTGTGCTGTGGCGACTTGAAATGCGCTGTGACGTCAGCGCGTAGACCAACCACGCTGTCACAAAAAATGCGAGCGCTATCATATCAATGATATCTATATCACCTAATATCTGTGGTTGCATAGCTCAACTATCTCTTTGTAATAGATTTATTAACGCTTCTTCGACATTATCTTGCCGCATTAAGGACTCGCCGACAAGGAAAGAATGTACATTGCTCTTATGCATGCGCATGATGTCAGCATGTTCATAGATGCCGCTTTCGCATATAAGTGTATGATGGTGACTAGTAGGAAGCGTCGTCACCAAGCGCTCGGTAACTGCCAAGTCAATCTCCATCGTCTTGAGGTTGCGGTTGTTAATTCCCAGCAGTGATGGATTGAGGTGGGTCACAGCATCTTCAAGCTCCTGCTCACTATGGACTTCTACTAATGAGTCCATGCCAAGTGCATGAGCAACTTGCTCTAATTCTTGGGCTTGATGGGTGGTGAGTGCTGCCATGATAATCAAAATGGCATCGGCACCAAGGGCGCGTGATTCCACAATTTGATAGGGGTCAATCATAAAATCTTTACGTAAAACGGGCAGGGTGCAGGCAGTCTTTGCTTGTTCTAGATAGTCATCATGGCCTTGAAAATAAGGAATATCGGTGAGTACTGACAGGCAGCTCGCGCCACCCGCCTGGTAGGATTTAGCGAGAAGTTCTGGTGAAAAATCCTTACGAATCAGTCCCTTGCTAGGCGATGCTTTTTTGATTTCAGTAATAATGCTGGTGCCAAACAATGTCGCATCAACCTTCATAGCTGTGGCAAAACCACGAGGGGACTCGGCTGTACTCACGCGTGCTTCAAGGTCCACAAGCGGTGCTTTACTCTTGCAGTTTGCCACCCATGCGCGCTTATCATCGCAGATTTTTTGTAGTATATTTGCCATAGCGTCTTTGTAGCGATATTTTGCCGTAATGAAAAGAAAACTTGCGTCACACCCTTGTATTTTGTTACATTGAGGCAAGGTAGCTCAAGCTTAAAGGAGGGCTTTTATGAAGATATTACCAAGAGTAGCACTATCATTGGTTGTTTTGGTTGCTTTTAGCAACGCTGCGATGGCGGAGAATATGTGCAAGCCAAAAGACGCGAATGCATGCCAAGAAGCGGTTGAATGTTATTGGGTCAAAGGTTACACTAATAGCAAGAGTGAGATGATTAAAGGTCATTGCCGCGTAAAGCCGGGCAACCCTAAAAAATAAACGCAATCAGCTGTTTTCTGACGTGATTTCTTTAAGCGCACCAAGCGTTTGAATGGCTTTTCTGCTGTCAATTGATTTAGCGGCTAAGAGTAAGCCGTCTTCAATGCTGTCACACTTCCCTGCGATGATGAGGGCGGCGGCACTATTGAGCAACACAATGTCTCTATACGCACCTTTTTCGCCAGAAAGCAGTTTGCTCATGGCTTTGGCGTTATATTCACCATCTTCTCCACGCAGGTCCATTTCAGTGATATACTCAATGCCATAATCTGCTGGATCTAATGAGAATTCTCGTATTGTTCCATCTTTGAGCTCTACAATATGACTGGTGGTGGTGGTGGTAATCTCATCCATGCCATCATCACCCGAGACAACCCAAGCATGGGTTGCGCCTAAGTTTTGTAGGACATGTGCTAAGGGTGCACACCATTTCCTGTCATAGACGCCCACAATCTGACGCTTGGTGCCCGCAGGGTTGGCGAGGGG
>CALJMC010000116.1 GCA_937982385.1 uncultured Rickettsiales bacterium
CGATGCGGGTTTTCATCCATGCTGGTTTCCAATTGCATTCAGCTGCTTTTTCTTTGAGCTGCTCTTTTTGGTCGAGAATTTTTACGAACCATTGTGTTGTTGGCATAATCTCAAGCGGTGCGCCTGAACGCTCTGCACACTTTACCGCGTGGGTGATAGATTTTGACTCTACCAAATCACCTGATTCTTCAAGCAACTTAATGATAATGTCACGCGCAATAGCAGCTTTTTTGTTGTTTATTTGCTCCGAAACCGCACATGCTGTGCGTTTCTCCGTTGTCGCTGGCGCGACGCTCTCGGCAGGCTCGGACGTACTGTCCTCGCTCTCATTACCTAATAAGCTTAAATCAATTTTACCATATTTATTAAGGATAATGCGGGCGGGGAGGTCGTGCTTGCGCCATTTTTCGATGTCGGCTTCGTCACCAAACGTACAGCACATCATGATGCCGGTGCCTTTGTCGGGCTCTACCGTGTCATCTTCCATGATTGGCACTTTTACGCCGAAGAGTGGGGTGAGGGCATTCTGACCTTTTAAGTGCTGATAGCGGGTATCTTCAGGGTGATAGAAGATGGCGACACAAGCGGGAATCATCTCTGGGCGGGTGGTGCCAATGATGATGGTTTCGTCTGAATTCTCAATGCCAAATGTGATGTCATTGAAGTGTGAGTTTAGCTCTTTATCTTCAATTTCGGCTTGGGCAATGGCGGTCTGGTCAACAGGATCCCACAACATAGGCTGTAGCTTGCGATAGACGCGGTCTTTCTGGAATAAGTCCAAGAATGACATTTGTGAAATGGTGCGCGATTCCTCAGAAATCGTATGATATTCCTGACGCCAATCGACACTGAGCGCAGTGGTGGAAAACAGCTCGCGATAATCTTTGCGGGCTTCTTCCGACACGCCCATGCATTCGGCGATGAAGTCTTCGCGGCTGAGGTCTGTCGCGCGGATTTTCTTGGTTTTTTCTACGAGTCGCTCGGTAGGCAGTCCGTTATCATCAAAACCCATAGGGTAGAATACAGTTTTGCCCGCCATGCGCTGATAGCGTGCGATGAAATCGGCCTGCGTGTAGGAGAATATATGCCCCATATGCAAATTCCCTGAGACGGTGGGAGGAGGGGTGTCGATAACGTAGGTTTCGTCGCGTGGGGCGCTCTCATCCCAATGATAGGTTCCCTCAGCCAACCAATGGTCTTGCCATAGTTTTTCACGTTCTGCGGGTTTATACTTGTTCACGAGTTCAGCCATGTCACGTCCATCATAAGTGTTTAAAGAGGGCGCAAATTAGCAGAAGGTATGTCAAGCTGCAACATTTGAGTGGGAGTCGATTGTAACTAAACTGTAATATTCGGATGCATTTTATCTTGATATACAGGTCCGTGAATAAATAGGGTGCAATTAAGGTCGATATGAACCAAAAGATAGAAGACTGGAAGAAGAGAATTCTGGATAATCCAGTAGCTGATCCGAATGCGTCCGTTGAATTTACGGTCGTTGGAGGGGGTGGTAGTTCTGGAAAAACATCTTCAACTAATGCCTTTTTGTTAAATGATGTTCTGACAAAAGACTCGTTTTTTATGACGCCTGAATTGATTATTGGGCTCTGTCCTGAGTTAGGTATTTCTCCATTGAAGCGGCACCCTGAGAAAGATCCTAAAAATTATAATAAATATAGAGCTGTGCGTGATGATTTAGTACTGTTTTGCTTGAATCACGGTCTGTCGGTGGTTCTTGATGATCATTGCGGTGATTTGGAAGATATCAACAATCTGCTTGTAGATGTCGTAGATGTGGATGCGGTGAATAAAACGACTCTTATTGGTATTACAGCGGAGCGAGAATCTTATTTGTCACGTGTGCAAAAGCTTGAAAAATTAGACTATGATTTTGCGCTTGAGTCATCTCAGCAGTTTTTTGATAATATTCCCGAGCTATGTAAGCTTTTTGACCGTACAGTTATTTTAGAAAGCGCTAAAGCAGGTCTCTCTGTGCAAGGGATGCTCGATGGTTATGTGAAGAATGGCGACTTTATTGTGAAGTCATTTAATGAAGACTCTTTTAACAGAATAGCTACTATTTCTGGTGATTCTGTGATTTCAGCTAATGAATTTATGACTAAATTAGGCTCGCCTTCTTCTCAACACTCAACGGGAAATATTTCAATTATAGGAAATGTTCCAATTGTAGGGGATAGTCGAGTAGGGCGCGTGGGCGCTGCTGCTGTTACTGCGCTTAATGCTGACTCAGCATATAGAGGTATGATTGAGGTGGCAAACCGCAAGGCTGAGCAAGCAGCGAGATAAAGTAACTATAGTTATTTCTGTTCAATGTTTCATAAGTAAGGTGGACAAATGTTAAACGGGATAGTAAAAAGCTTCTCGTGTGGGGGCATAGCTCAGTTGGTTAGAGCAGGATGCTCATAACGTCTTTGTCGGGGGTTCAAGTCCCTCTGCCCCTACCATTCTCATTTTTTGCGGAGCAGTGCTGATCTTTCCCCGCGATGGTTGGTCCTAACCCCCTTAAGATATAAATGCAAACAGGCGTAAAGCGCCTGCTTTGCTGGTTCAAGTCCCTCTGCCCCTACCATCCTCATTTTTTGCAGAGCAGTGCTGATCTTTCCCCGCGACGGTTGGTCCTGGGGTGATATTAGTGCTGGTTATGGGTGTGTAT
>CALJMC010000117.1 GCA_937982385.1 uncultured Rickettsiales bacterium
AGAAGCGCCGCACTAAATACGCAAAAAAGGTACCGCCTTATAACTATAAGTCATGGCGCCTTCCTGACACTATTTACAGCACATCATATTCACGCGGAAATCAGCATCTGCCAAAAGCAATCTATGAAAAAGACCTTCAAACCCGCCTACAGCTAGCCACAATAAAAGGCGATATAACTGTTATGCGTACCCTCATGCAGCATGGCGTTAATTTGAATCTACGTGACGATTTCGGCACGCCCCTTCTCATCACGGCATTAAAACATGGTCAACTCCACACAGCCGAGTGGCTCCTCGCCAAGGGCGCGTCACCGGAGCAAACTGATAGCAACGGATATACTGCCCTGCATTATACGAGCTTTAATAGCAGTGCACAGGCAACCAAACTTCTTCTTAGTTACGGAGCCAACCCAAACAGTATGGATGCGCGTGGCACGACTCCGCATAACTTCGCGATGAACAATGGCTCATACGCGGTATCTAGCATGCTTGAAAAGCATGGCGCAAACCCGAACCTATAAAATATTTTCTGTGCCAGCTACGACCTGCCATGCTAAAATCATGCACCTCAGCCACACACCTGCGCATGATGCAACCGCTTCATGAGCTCAAGACTGACTCGGACATACGTGTCTTCGCGTCTATTACCAATCCCTCACTTGACATAACCTCTCTATCGTCATAGAACTAGCTTCTAGTTAATAATGATTCTCATTTGAAGGCACAGCTTACTATGCGTACAGTTCTTTTTATTTCGGCATTTTTAGCCATAGCCATTGCATTATTTTTCACCACTGACGATATGAAAGCGGCCGAAGATGGCGGCGAGGTCAATCTCTATTACTCGGGGAAAGAATACCTCATTCGCCCCCTTCTCGATTCATTCACAGCTGCATCAGGGATCACAGTCAATGTGGTAACAGGTAAAAAAGCAGGACTCATCACCCGCATTGAACAAGAGGGCAAACATAGCCCTGCCGATGTGCTAATGACGGTTGATATCGGAAATATCTATCAAGCTAAAGAAAAAGGACTGATACAATCTATTACATCTGAGACGCTCACTAACGCTATTCCAAGAGGGTTCCGCGGTGAAGATGACGATTGGTTTGGCGTATCGCTTCGTGCACGTGCCATCATTTACGCGAAAGACCGCGTAAAGCCCGAACAGCTTTCCTCCTATGCGGCGCTTGCAGCGCCAGAATGGAAAAATCGTGTGTTAATACGTTCTTCAAGCAACGTATATAATCAGTCTCTTATGGCCTCAATCATTGAGCATGAAGGTAAAGACGCATCACTTAATTGGGCAAAGGCAATTGTTGCTAACTTTGCCCGCGACCCTAAAGGCGGCGATACAGATCAAATACGCGCAATCGCTGCAGGTGAAGGCGATATAGCCATAGCCAATAGCTATTATTATGCGCGATTAGTCAACTCCAAAGAGCCTGCAGATCAAGAAGTAGCCAGCAAAGTTTCCATCTTCTTCCCTAACCAAGATGATCGCGGAACGCATATTAATATTCGCGGCGGCGGGGTAGTTAAACATGCTAAAAATAAAGAGAATGCCATCAAGCTTCTTGAGTATATGGTGAGTGATGACGTGCAACATTTCCTAACGAACAATAACTATGAGTTCCCAATCCGCAGTGATATTGCATGGACAGACACGCTCAAAAACTGGGGCGACATTAAGTTTGATCAGTTACACCTTACCAACGTTGGCGCAAACAACAAAGCAGCTGTGATGACCTTCGACAAAGCAGGATGGAAATAATCCATGCTATCTCTTAAAAATATAGACTATAACTATGGTGACCTACCCATTATCAAGAATTTATCCCTTGAAGTGCATGAAGGTGAGATTGCCTGCTTGCTCGGCAGCTCAGGCTGCGGAAAGTCAACGCTTCTGCGCCTTATCTCAGGTTTAGAGGAAGTGCGAAGCGGCGCCATTTTATTGAACGACAATATTATTTCATCCCATAAACAGCACATCGCTGCTGAGAAACGTGATATTGGGCTGGTGTTTCAGCACCCCTCCCTTTTCCCCCATTTAAACGTAATGGATAACGTCATGTTCGGCCTGCGCAGCCACAGCAAGCAAGGCGCTAAAACCATCGCCTCTGACCTGCTCGATGCGGTACGTTTTTCAGGTTCCCGCGAATCTTTTCCTCACATGCTATCAGGTGGACAGCAGCAACGCGTTGCACTCGCTCGCACGCTGGCCCCCTCACCAGCCTTATTGCTGCTCGATGAGCCCTTCGCCAATCTCGACCATAATCTGCGCGACAAAGTCCGGGACGACGTCTTCAGCCTACTCAATGAGCGCGGCACCACCACATTGATGGTCACCCATGACCCTGACGAAGCATTGATGGTAGCAGATACCATTCATTTGCTTGGTGAGAATGGGACAATCATGCAAAGCGGCGCACCGGAGACTCTCTATCACGCACCGATAAATGCAAACGTTGCACAATTCTTTGGTGAGGCGAATATTTTATCACCCCACATGATGCAGAACTGTTTTCATATCACGGTAGAGTCCGACGTGATGATACGTCCCGAATCCATCACCATTACCAAAAAAAATGGTGTGAAAGCCTCACTCATAAAGCGCCATTTCTTGGGGCACCATCATATGCTTGAACTTCGTATCGAGAACGAAATAATTTGCGTTTCCGATTGCCAAAAACGCCCACTAACCGAGGGTGACACCATCAATATCACCATTGATGAGCAGCAGCTCCACAGCTTTAAAGCACCGCAAGCAAGCGCTGCATAAGGGTGAGCGCCGCCTCTACCGTTTGGCTACGCACCGCATCTCTATCACCCTCAAAGC
>CALJMC010000118.1 GCA_937982385.1 uncultured Rickettsiales bacterium
TCAGGCTCTGGCTCAGGTTCTGGCTCTGGCTCAGGTTCTGGCTCAGGTTCTGGCTCAGGCTCAGGTTCTGGCTCAGGTTCTGGCTCAGGCTCAGGCTCAGGCTCAGGCTCTGGTTCTGGCTCAGGCTCAGGCTCAGGCTCAGGCTCAGGCTCAGGCTCAGGCTCTGGTTCTGGCTCAGGCTCCGGCTCCGGCTCAGGCTCTGGCTCAGGCTCAGGCTCTGGTTCAGGCTCTGGCTCTGGTTCTGGCTCAGGTTCTGGCTCAGGCTCAGGTTCTGGCTCAGGTTCTGGCTCAGGCAATGGACGCTCAGGAATGCCACAATTATTATCTAACCATGCTTGGTCAATGTCATTAATTGTTTCGAATGAGAAGTCGCCTTGGTTAAGCCCAGTCACGCCTTCAACCGTAATGGTTGTGACGGTTGAACCATTCGCACTGATTGTTACTATAGAATTCCCACCTGTTTCTTGAATGTCGATGCTATGGAAATCGGTATTGATCTTACTAAGTACGATAAGGTCAACGCCAGGTTCAAAGTCAGTGATAGTCGATGTTCCGCTATGACCGTTTGATAGTGTATCTGTTAGCAGCGTATTTTCCCAAGGGGAATCAGATGCTATAACAAATTTATCATAACCCGAACCACCGGTTAAGGTGTCATGGCCAGCATCACCGATGAGTGTGTCTTCACCTGTGCCACCTGTAATGAGGTCGTTGCCTGCACCACCAGAAAGGAAGTCATTACCTTGACCGCCGTCAACCCAGTCGTTACCAGCATCACCGCTTACGAAGTCGTTGCCCCATCCACCATGTACACTGTCATTGCCGTCAGCGCCGCGAACAGAATCACAGCCTGCTTCGCCATTGACTGAATCATCACCTTTGCCGCCCCATAGATGGTCAGATCCTGCGCCGCCCATAAAGGTGTCGTCGCCGCTATCAAGGCTAAAATCACGTTTGTTTTCATCAGCATCTGTGCCCTGCCAGAATACGCCCCCAGTTTCAGGGTGAGGCTCAGGCTCTGGCTCAGGCTCTGGCTCAGGCTCTGGTTCTGGCTCTGGTTCAGGCTCTGGTTCAGGCTCTGGTTCTGGCTCTGGCTCTGGCTCAGGCTCTGGCTCAGGCTCTGGTTCTGGCTCTGGTTCAGGAACATTCCCGTGTTGACTATCTAACCAAGCTTGGTTGATATCTGTAATTGTGTTGAAAGAAAAATCGCTATGATCAAGATCAGTTACGCGTTTCACTAGAATGTCAATAACTGCAACGCCATTTTCATGATAGGTCACGCGAGTGTCGCTGCCTTCAGTTGCAATGTTAAGATGATTTGCGTTAATACCGAATTTACTAATGTTTATTGTGTCGGTGCCGCGTGTAAAGTCTGAAATCATCGTTGTGCCGCTCTGGCCATTAGAACCGCCACCATTTGGTGCGTATTCCCAAGGAGAGTCTTTTGCTACAACAAATGTATCTCGGCCTGCGCCGCCAACAAGAGTATCGTGACCAGCATCGCCAATAAGAATGTCATTGCCTGCGCCGCCAACAAGAATATCATTGCCTGACCCGCCTGATAGGAAGTCATTGCCGTCTCCGCCATCAACAGCATCATTTCCTACGTCGCCGCTAAGAAAGTCTGCGCCCCATCCACCGTGGACGCTGTCATTGCCGTCGCCACCGCGAACAGAATCACATCCTGCTTCGCCGTTTAGTGAATCATTGCCGTTGCCGCCATAGAGATGGTCGTTTCCTGCGCCGCCCATGAAGGTGTCATGTCCGCTATCTGCGCTAAAGTCACGCTTTGCATCATCACCGTCGCCGCCTTGCCAGTTGATATTACTCATTTTTAGTTTCCTTTTTTGGTTTAAATTTTTTAGTTTAGTATATGTTGCGTTAACTCTCGCCTTGGAAAGATTAACAAAGTATTAACATTTATATTAAAGCTTGTAAATAGTTTTCCATATTTTTGTTGTTTTTTTATCACTATTAGTTTTTTGGTAGAGTTAGACACCGAATAAATGGCATCTAATTTCTTAGTAACTATACCCTAACAGAGTATTGTTACGGTTCTGTTACAATACATATAAAATTTTAAATAAAAGTTAATTTATATTTATTGAGAGTAGATAAAAATGGAGTGTGGGAGTGTGGTGCATCCGTCCTAAGGCTCTTGTTTTGCTATAATAATTTCGGGATGAGAAAAATATAGCACCTGTTTTTTTATATTTACTTCAGGAAAAGTTTTTTTGTCAAAAAGGTAGAGTTCGGCCTTTTGGGACGTATTATTCTTGATTTCGATAATATCGCCAGCGCCATAATTCTGGACCGTGGCGACGGTGCCGTAATGCTCGTCATTGGCTGTTAGGACGCGTAATCCGACTAAATCGTCAATGAAGAAGCTGTCATCTTCAGGTTCTGCAAATTCTGCGCGGTCTGCATAGAGATCGATATTGCGCAATAATTCAGCTTGCTCGCGCGTGGTGACATCTTTGATGGTGGCAACCCATTGCCCTTTGGTGGCGGGGCGCATTTTGAACTTATATGTTTTGCTGCCTGATTTGTTGGTGAGGGTATAGCGTGCGATGTCTTCAGGGTTTTGCGTATAGCTCGCAAGTTTCATTTGTCCCTTAATGCCGTGAGGGGCAGTGAATTTCCCAACAATCGTTTTATCATCACTCATCGTCTATTCTCCAACAAAAAAGCCCGCACCATTAAAGGGACGAGCTTTTTGATATGTGTCGTTGAGAACTCCATACTATGCAGCAGGAGTCTCTTCAGCAGCAGCTTCTTCAGCAGGTGCTTCTGCTTCTGGAGCAGGTGCAGCCGCAGCAGCTTTTGCTTCTTCAGCCGCTTGGTCAGCAGCTTCCTTGCGTGCTTGAGCACGTGGAGCAAGTTTTTCTACTTTTGGCTTAGCCGTATAAATAGGATCTGTTTTGAGTGTACCATCAGCACGCAAGAAGCGTTGGATGGTATCAGATGCTTCAGCACCAGTGCCGAGCCAATATGTCATGCGCTCTGCATCATATTTAAAACGCTCACCGCTCTCTTTTGAAGCGAGTGGGTTATATGTGCCGATACGTTCGATGTATTTACCGTCGCGAGGTGCGCGAACGTCTGCAACGACGATACGATAAAATGGACGTTTTTTTGCGCCACCGCGGGCTAGTCTAATTTTAGTTGCCATGAGTTACTCTTTATCTCTTCATTATTTGTTATCATTTATATGAATTGGAGTGCGCTTAGAGCAGATAATGAAACATAAATCAAGAGGTTTATTGTTTGCGCCCGCTTCGGACTCCTGTCCTACGCGATACGCAAGTGGCTACGCCACGCTCAAGGCTGATTCGCGCTGCTGCGCTCATAGTAACAAATCTAGGTGTTTTTCATCTTCTTTACATATGCCTGCATATGGTCGCGGATAGTGTGGCGTAACACGAAGACGGCAATCAGGTTGGGGATTGCCATGGAGAGTAGCATGAGGTCTCCGAAATCTACTACGGGGCCTAAATTCACCATGCCACCGAGGAAGGTCATGCTGCAGAAGAACGTATAATAAAGAGGCAGCGTTTTCTTGCCGAACATATAATGCCATGCTTGCTCGCCATAATAGCTCCATGTCAGCATGGTGGAATAGGCGAATAATACGACGCAGATGGCGAGCACTTGCGGGAACCAATCAATGACGGTGGCGAATGCTGCGGCGGTGAGAACAACGCCTGTACCATTGGCGGCATCGGTATAGACGCCTGTGGTGACAATCACTAAACCTGTCATAGAGCATATGATGACTGTATCGATAATAGGTTCAATCAGAGCGACGATACCTTCTTTTACTGGGTCGTCATTGCTGGTGGCGGCATGGGCGATGGGGGCGGAGCCTACACCAGCCTCGTTTGAGAAGAATGCGCGGCGGAAACCCATAATCATGGCGCCGACTGCGCCACCACCTGCGGCTTCAAAATTGAAGGCTGCGGTGAAGATGGTGCTAATGGCGGCCGGAATTTCGGCGGCATTATTGAAGAGTACTACAGCACATGCCAAGACATAGATGATTGCCATCAGCGGTACGAGTTTTTCGGTGACGCTGGCAATGCGCTTGATGCTGCCGATAAGAATGGCGAACACAGTGACTGCCAAGAGGGCTGCGATTATCCATTCAGAGCCGACCAAGCTAGGGAAGCTGGACGTAAGAATGTTGATGGATTCATTTGATTGCAGCATGTTTCCACCACCAATCGCGCCGCCAATGGCGCAGATGGAAAAGACAACAGCCAAGAATTTACCAAACTTTGTGAAGCCTTTTTCTTTGAACCCCTCAGTGATATAATAGAAGGGGCCACCATGCACTGTACCGTCATCATCAATGCGGCGATAGAGATGTCCGAGTGTTACCTCGGCGAATTTAGTGGCTGTGCCGAGGAATGCGGCGACTATCATCCATACCAATGCGCCAGGGCCGCCGAGTGAAATGGCAATCGCAACGCCTGCGATGTTACCAAGCCCAACCGTACCAGAGACCGCAGCCGTCATTGCTTGGAATGAGCTGACGCGTCCTTTTTGTGGTGTGTCTTTCATGGATGCGAAAGTCACTTTTACTGCATGTCCGATAAGCATGATATTCACACCGCGTAAAAATACCGTGAAGAATAAACCTGCTGACACCAGCCACAACACTAGGAACGGAAATGTGCCAAGGTCAAAGGGTAGGGGGATGGGATAGAACAACACCGCATCCAGCGCATCAACCAGCACTTGAAAGAAAGATTGGAAGATCTGCACATAAGCAGGGAGTTCTGATGATGTATTTTCCATGCATTAAGAGGTAGCGGAGAAGAGCGCAGGGGGCAAGGGGTTTGTTTAGTCGATATAATTTCTTATCATCGCAATGACAATTTTAGTCGCATTTAAATTTATGTGTACATTTTCTCGGTTAGTGCGTTCTTTAATTTTGTCAATGCATTATAAGGATGAGCTCCTGTACTTGACGCTTTTGACCAGCTTTCAATAAAAGATAAGTATTTTTCAACTTCAGGGTCATTTAGTGATCGTAGGATAAAATACTGTATAGGGTAAATATCTTTTAAAGTTAATAGGTCTTTTTCCCACATTAAAGCAATATTGGAAAAGTGACGTAATAGTTTGTCTATTTTTCGTTCTTCTAACGACCCGTGAAAAATGTTAGGGTCGTATTGAAATTTGGAATATTCAATTTTATAAAAAGCTTCGTGCATCATGTCGTCATCCATAAAGGTATGAAGGCAATCTGAAATAATTTTTGCACTTGTTAATCTGTTGCCCAGAATTGTCTGTCGCACATTAACGATAAAGGCGCACGCAGCTATAAATAAACTTATTATTGGTATAATTAATATTATTACTTGAAGCCAATAGGGCAATGTTTTTATTAGCTCATACATAAATTTATCCTCTTAACAAATTTATTTATTTATTTATCTATCTATCCACACCACTAAACGTGTTAGAAAGCTATAGTAATACAACAGCTTACTGAGAATCGACCAAATCTATATGAAATGGAGCGGGTGATGAGATTCGAACTCACGACATCTTCGTTGGCAACGAAGTGCTCTACCACTGAGCTACACCCGCTCAAGAAGTGAGGGTAAAATATTGTCCCTCGAGCGAGGCGGGATAATATCAGCATTATATGGTTTGGCAAGTGGTTTTTTGCACTAGTTTTTCGTGGTTGAGTTCATGATAAAGGCTTGTGTCGTTTGGCAATGCGCGATAGAACATTGGACAGGGTAAATAATAAGGGGGGTGTGATGGCGAAGTCCCAGAATGCTACGATAGATGCGAAACTGCTTGAGATATTGGTCTGCCCAATTACCAAGACAGCACTTACCTATGACGCTGACGCGCAGGAGCTTATTAGTAAAAAAGCGAAGCTGGCATTTCCTATTCGTGACGGCATTCCGATTATGCTGTCAGATGAAGCCCGAAAATTATAAAACGAAGAAGGTAACATTATGGAAGATGTGAATATCATTGAAAAAGGTGGCGTGGTGATGGTGATTCTCATCGCGATGTCGATTTATGCGCTTGCAGTTATTTTCTTTAAGGTATTTCAATTTGTGCAGTCAGGCTTGTTTACGCAAGGGTTTATTAATCCTGTGATGGAAGAAGTGAAGCGTGGTGAGTTGACAGCGGCAGAGCATAAGTTACGTGCTGCGGTGGGGCCCGTGGCAACAGTCATGAAAGTGGCAATTGTCTGTGTGACGAATCGCATGATGTCCATCAAAAGCCGTGAAGCTGAAATTTCTCGTGTGGGTTCAGCGGAAATACGTCGCTTGGAATCGCATATGCGCGGATTAGAGATGGTCTCAACTACGGCACCGCTCCTCGGCCTGCTTGGTACGGTGCTTGGTATGGTGACAGCGTTTGGTAGATTGGAAGCGGCTGGTAGTCGTGTGGATCCATCAATGCTTGCAGGTGGTATTTGGGAAGCGCTTTTGACCACGGTTGCAGGGCTGTCTGTTGCGATTCCTGCTGTTGCTGCCTATTATGTGCTGGATGGCGTGATTGAAAAAGTGCGTGCGACTATGAAGGATGTGACGGTGCAAGTGTTGGCTCTGGAAGATGAGTTCATGCGCAATGAAAGAGAACAAGAACGCAGAGCCGCTGCTGATGAGAAACGTGCTGATAAAGCTGAAGCTAGTCGTCAACAACGTGAAGAGCATGAGCGTTTCATTGCGGAAATTAAGGCAACGGAAAAATCGAAGTTGCAGGCCGCTGAAGATGCGTTGAAGCTGAAGCAAAAAACGGTTGAAGAAGTGGCAGAGATGAAGCGCACGGCCATTGCAGAAGCGGAAGCCGCCAAACAAAGGGCGCTTGATGAAGTGCTTGAGAAACAGCGCTCGATGCCGCAAAGCACTTCGACGCTTAAAATGCTTAGCCCTTCCTATAATCGTTAGACATCGAGAGCATGACCGATGATGATTGATCGCGCACCGCGAAAAGCAAAACCTATCCCGCTGACACCGCTCATTGATGTGGTGTTTTTGCTGGTGGTGTTTTTCATGGTGACGACGAGTTTCATCAAGATTGAGGCAATCGAGCTGAATTTGCCATCTGCGGGAAAACAAAAATCGGGTAGGGCGTCTTCTAATAATGCTTCCGAGCAGATGTTGAATACGCTGTTGGTGGTGGACGTTGAGAAGACGGGCAGGGTGTTTGTGAATCAGCAGGCAATTGAGCAGCAAGCGTTGGAGCGGACATTGCGTACGGCGATGAAGGACAAAAAACAAAAATTCTTGGTGCGGGTTGGTGACGCAGTATCGGTACAGCAACTGGTTGAGATTATGGATATTGTGCATTTATCTGGTGGGCGTGATATTGCGGTAAGTGAATGGGATGGTGCGGTTTCGCTGTCTGCTGAAGCGCGCCAACGTATTTCAAAAGAAATCTCGGAGCCGGTGATTTTGCCTGAGCAGGGTGTAGGAGGCGGACAATGATAGACATGGAACGCCAGATGAAACCCGTAAAAGAAGTCAGCCTTATTCCACTGATTAATGTTATTTTTCTGTTGTTGATTTACTTTCTCGTGGTGGGTGCGATTGAGCGCTTTGATATTTTGGAAGTGACGCCACCTTTGGCTGAAAGTAGCGAAGAGCTTGATCAGGGCTCACTTGTGATTATTCTTGGGCGCAATAATGAGGTGATTGTGAATGATGATTGGGTGGGGATGGAGGCCGTGGAAGCGCGCGTGAAGCATTTTCTATCCTTCAATAAGGACCGAGTGATTACGGTGAAAGCCGACTCACGCTTAGAGGCCAAAAAACTGGTGAAGATGATTGAGATGATCCGCAAAACGGGTGCCAAACGTATAACACTCGCAACGCAGGTTATGTGATATGTCATCTGTTCTGTATTCAACCTACTTGAAACATCTGCATGAGCTGCAACGCTATGAGCGCGCGGTGACGACACCGCCCTTTTACTTGATGATTGTGGCAGCATTCTTTTTGCATATTAGTATTGGTGCATTTATCAATTTTGCGCATGAGGATACACTCAGAGTTCCGCTTCGGAATTTGAAACTTAATTTAGGTGATGGTGAGGGGTTGAGTGATGCGCTAAGTGATCGCGACAAGAAATTGCTTGAAGCGGCGAAGGAGCATCGTGATGCGCGCTCCAAAGCAGATGCTGTGCTTAAGCGTCAGCAAGAGGCGAAGATGCGTCGGGCGCAGCTGCGAGCAGAACGTAGAGCTAGAGAAGCTGCTGTTGCAGCACGCCAACGTGCAGATGCGCTTGATAGTATTATTAAGGCAGCGCCAGAGCCCGAGCCTGTGGTAGAACCTGAGAACAGTGCCCGTACAGCCTCCCCTATGCCATCCAAAGAATCTGTGTCTCGTGCGACACGTGCTAATGTACGTTCAGGTATTGCGCCTTCGACCCTCATTGCTAATGCAAAGATGGCCGCCACGGGCATGGGGGATGGTGCAGGAGGTGTCAAAGAGCAAGATAATGTAGAACAGCGCCGTATCAAATTGCGTTATACACAACTTATTACGTTGGCTGTTGAACGTAAAAAGGTAGTGCCGACAGAAGCCTTTGAGAAGAGTTTGAAAGGTACAACATATTTACGTATCCAGTTTAATCGTAATGGTCGATTTAGCGAGCAAGATTTGCGGATTGAAAAACCATCAGCACATAAAATGTTGGATGATGCAGCATTAGCGGCAGCTAAGCGGTCGAATCCATTGCCGCCAGTACCTGCAAACTATGAGCCAGGCACGCAAAAATTTGCATTTATTATACCTGTTGCTTTCTAGGTATCTTAAAATTAATAATCAAACATAAGAAAACAAGCAGCTTTCTTATTGATCAGGTTTTCTGGGAAGTTACCGTAGCTAATCTATGTGCCGCCGTTGATGATTCCCTCGCCGTTCCCATCGCATGTTGCTGTGCTGCCAGCAATAAGGCCAATAATAACTAATAGGATGGATAGCTCTAGAAGAGAGACGGCTTTGTGGGGGAGCTGCAGACGAGGTGTTCACAGCTAATTCTCAATAATGTTTGAAGTTCATATTATGAGAAGAAAGTTTAAGAATCAGTCAATGATTTTGAAACGCTTTAGCAATTGCGTTGGATCGTCTTCGGGGGCGAGAGATGCCTCCAAATCGACTTTTGCTTGTTTCTTGAGTTGTCCATCAATGCTCGCGCCATCTTCAATGCCGAGTGTTTCGTGAATGATGGAACCTTTAACCACAGCCGTTTCATGCAAGCTTACTTCTTTGGCGCGCACCATGCCATCAATCGCACCATGTGCTTGAAGTTTTGCTGCTGTCACATCGCCATGGATGCGCCCACCTTCGCGGATGATAAGGTCTTTGCATTTTACGTTGCCATCTACGATGCCCGCGATATCAATCGCGCCTTCGCTGACGATGCTTCCCAGGATATTCACATCCGCAGCAATGATGGTTGGAGGATTGCGTTTGTTGATGCTTTTGCCGTTATCGGATTTATTTTTATCGTTCTTTTTACTACCGAACATATTTTTGACCTGCTTTGAGGAATTTCTTTGGATTTAGCGGGGTGTTGTTGAGGCGCACTTCGTAATGCAAATGGTGACCTGTACTGCGCCCTGTAGAGCCCTGAATTCCAATAAGCTGACCTTTGGACACCCATGCTCCTTCTTTTACCTTGATACTACTTAAATGCGCAAAGCGTGTGAGGAGGCCAAAACCATGTGAGATTTCGATGGTGTTGCCATAGGCACCTTTGCGTTTTGCATAGGAAATCTTCCCGCTTGTTGTTGCATAGACTTTCGAGCCATACGGCCCTGCAAAGTCTTGGCCAGTATGTCGGGCTGCGCGACGATTAATTGGGTCAACACGATAGCCAAAACCACTGGTGGTTCGAGCTCCATGCATGGGGGTGCCAATAGGTAATTTTTGTAAGATACTATCAAGCATCATCATTTCATCGATTGAATCGAGTGCTTTTTCTTTTTGCTTGTTAAATTCGATGCTATCTGTGGGCACATAAGGACCACCTGTCGGATTGTTGATTGACAGGCCGAGGTCACTTTTAGCCAGTTTTTGTTCGTTCTTTTTATAATTCTTAATTTTTGCAATTTGCTGACGTTCAAGCGATTTATTGTTCAGCCCTGTCATATTTAGAATTTTACGCAATTCTTTAATTTTGTTTTTAGTGCGTTTTTGCACTTCTGACACGAGCTCTGTTTTTTCGGTTTTCAGTGCCTTTACGCGCTTTTCTAGAAAACTCATGCGTTCAAACATCATGTTGTTACTGCTGTCTGAGTTTCCACCATAGGCAAAATTACGTACACCGGCCATCGCATCTGTTTCATATTGCTCAAGCACAAATTGTGCATATTCACTGAGCTCTTTTTTTCCATCTTCTTTCTGCACGCGGACAAGGTCACGTTTGAGGATGTTAAATTCGCTTTCGATCTTTTCATTTTCTAGGCTAACTGTTTGCAGCTCACGATCTTTTTCAGCAATTTGCGCTTCAACAGCCATCAAGCCACCTGTGGCGTAAGAAATCCAAGAGACAAGACCAAGTATGGCTGCAATGCCCGCTACTTGTATGGTTCGGTTGAGAGGATAGTAGTCCACAGAGTTATCACTCACGACAATAATCCTGCGTGAGCGCAACATGCGCATTATGATATTCTGCTTTTTCTTACGTGCCTTAAACTTCATTGCGCGCCTTAAATTTAATACTGGTCCAGATGATTGTTAAATCCGGTGTTCTTTATTGCATGTTCGTAACGTCTTTTCAAGTTCTGCGAGCCCTTTTTTTGCTCGGATGGTCTTGCATGCAACACTATCAGAAAATGTTTAATAAATTCTGACACTTCAATAGAATGTATCTTAAACTTTAGACATTATGTCTCTGAAGATTTTCTGCGGAGCACGGCGGCGAAGAACCCGTCGCTGTTATGCGTATGTGGCATAAGTGATAAGTAAGGTGTGCCATCTGTGACGCCGTTTGCGTCGACTCCGCTGGCCACGACTTCAAAATCGGGGTGTTCGCTTAAGAAGACGGCAATCTGATTTTCATTCTCATCCTTGAAGAAAGAGCAGGTGGCATAAACGAGGCTTCCCTCGGGTTTCACTAGGCGCCCTGCGCTTTTGAGAATGCGCCTTTGGATGTCGGTGACTTCTTCTAAGTCTTTCGGTGTGGTGCGCCATTTTAAATCGGGGTTGCGGCGCCATGTGCCGCTGCCTGTGCATGGTACATCGAGCAGTACCCAATCGGCGGAGTCTTTGTGACGTTTGAGGAAGGAGTCATGCTCTGATGTTAGGGTGCGAGTCTGT
This sequence comes from uncultured Rickettsiales bacterium, assembly GCA_937982385.1. Classification (GTDB taxonomy): domain Bacteria; phylum Pseudomonadota; class Alphaproteobacteria; order Rickettsiales; family UBA998; genus CALJMC01. The sequence continues at coordinate 11,301 of CALJMC010000118.1, forward strand.
ACGTTATTGACCCCAGCTCGCGCCAAGCGTTTGGTGATTTGGCTAAGGCGTGCCTCGTTTGTGTCCCATGCAAGGATGCGTCCTTTGTTTTTCATTGCTGCGGCAATGGCGAGGGTCTTGCCACCGGCACCTGCGCAGAAATCAATTACTTTTTGTCCTGCTTTTGCATCGACTAAGTGCGCAACGAGCTGCGAGCCTTCATCTTGCATTTCAAACCATCCGTTTTTAAAGGCTTTGGTCGCAAACATCGGGCCACGCTTGGTCAGTTGGATTGCGTGGGGTGCTAGTGCGGCCGCTTTGGCAACAATGTCCTCTTTGGTCAGTGCTTCAATGACAGCTTCACGTGTTGTCTTCAAGCTGTTGGCACGGAGAAATACAGGTGCTTCTTGGCTGAGTGCTTGCAGCACCGTGTGAAGATTTTCAGGAAAATGTGCGTGGAGTATGTCTGCCATCCATTCGGGGTAATTCAGGCGTGCGGGCTCTGGCATATCCCCTTGAATCAACTCAGAGTCTACATAGTGGGTAATGAGTTTTATTTCAGCCTCGGTCATATCATCAGGCGCATATGTGTCGCCATTCATCCATTCATGGAACTCTTGCAGGCGGGCCTTATGATGGAACACGAGTGCTAGGAATACGATGGCGCGCGGTGATGACGAATATTTCTTTGCTTCCAGCCACCATTCAAGTGCACCGCCATTGCGCAATACATAATAGATGAGTTCGGCCACTGCGGCACGGTCTTTGGAGCCTATATAGCGGCGTTGGCGAAAATATTTAGCGATGAGTGCATCAGCGGGTGCACGACTTCCAGCTTCCCAGGCATCATTGATGGTGGTCAGTAAGTCAATAGTAGCTTGGATGCATGCGCCTGGTTTCATTTTCAGAATGTCCTATCTATTCTCAGAATCGAGGAAGAGCTATATATCACTCTGTACTTGCTACAAGCAATAAAAAACCCAACAGAATTTCTGCTAGGTTTTTTAATCATTCAATAATGCAACAGTTACGCAGCATCGTCAGCTTTTGCTTCTGGAGCCGCTTCTGCTTCAGCAGCGCCGCCTTTAGCCTTGTTGAAATCCATGCCGCCAAATTTGCTGGCAAACTTTTCCATTTGACCCGTTTTCTTGAGTGCGCCTGTGCCGCCATTCCATGCCGGGTGCGTGCTAGGGTCAACATCAAGCTGAATTGTTTCGCCTTCAGAGCCCCATGTGGAGGCAGACTCAAAGCTTTCGCCGCTTGGCGCTTTGATGATGATTTTGTGATATGCTGGGTGAAGGTCTTTTTTCATTTTATTGCTCCGCTAACTTTATTTAAGAGTGCGGTTTTTAGTAGAAGATTGCAGCTATTGCAAGAGATTTATTGCATATGCATCGCTATCGACCCTGACCGCCACCACCTGATGTACCTGCAAATCGGTTCCAGCGGTCTTTTGCCATGCGTTTTTTGCCGGTCAGTCTGTTTTTAATTGTCTGCATTTTCGCGCTGAATACCACATCTTCAACCGTGTTGTCGGGGTCGCGTTTCTCACGTTGCGCTTCGCCGTCAGCAATCTGCTGATCCGCTACATCGGCATGCTGATCGGCATGCTGAAAAATCAGCTGATTACGCTTATTGCGAGCGCGTATGATTTTCTTTTTAAGTTTCCGGTCCAAAAAATTGCCTTGAGGTTTAAGAATTTATAGCCGCATTATAACAGCTATACATGACAGTATTATTACACTATAGAAACTTTCAATGAAAATAGTATTATATAGGGTAGGACATGTTCTCGTTTTTTAAGAAGAAAAAAGAACAGAGTGAAGACTTCGTGGAAGAAACGATAATTCTGCCAGAGCCAGAGCCAGAGCCAGAGCCAGAGCCAGAGCCAGAGCCAGAGCCAGAGCCAGAGCCAGAGCCAGAGCCAGAGCCAGAGCCAACGGATGAAGAGGAACTCTCATGGGCCGCGCGTCTTAAAGCGGGCCTGAGCAAAACATCATTGTCATTGTCTGATGGCATTACCGATATTTTTACTAAGCGCAAGCTTGATGATGAGATGATTGAAGAATTGGAAGATATTCTTATTATCTCTGATATGGGGGCGATAGCAGCGTCTAAAATAGTGTCCGCCTTTAGCAAGGGTCGTTTTGACAAAGAAATTGCACCTGATGAGGTGAAGCACGCTTTGTCTGAACAAGTGGCCGAGATTGTTCGTCCAGTCGCGCAGCCTCTGACGGTGAATAAGAAACATAAACCACATGTGATGGTGGTGGTGGGCGTGAATGGAAATGGTAAAACCACGACGATCGGCAAACTCGCGCAGAACTTCAAGCAAGATGGAAATTCGGTGATGCTAGCGGCGGCGGATACGTTCCGTGCGGCAGCGGTGGAGCAGCTCCTTGTATGGGGTGAGCGTTCAGGCGTTGATGTGGTCTCGGCAGAAGAGGGGGCAGACCCTGCATCAGTTGCCTATCGTGCTTATGAAAAGGCGAAAGCGGAGGGTGCGGATGTGTTGATGATAGACACCGCAGGGCGCCTCCATAACAAAAATAACTTGATGCAAGAATTGCAGAAGATTCTGCGCGTACTCACCAAAATTGATGAAGATGCACCGCATACCGTACTACAAGTGCTAGATGGCACCACAGGACAAAATGCCCTCTCTCAGGTGCAGGCATTCAAAGAGATGGTCAATGTGAACGGCTTAGTGGTCACTAAGCTTGACGGCACAGCCAAAGGCGGTGTGATTGTAGCCCTAGCCGAAAAGTTCGATATTCCAATCCATGCTATTGGTGTAGGAGAATCCATCGATGACCTCCAGCCGTTTGAGGCTGATGATTTTGCCAAGAGCGTTGTTGGGTTGTAGTTTTTAATTGTCCCTGCTCCGTAATAGGCGATTGCTTCGCAAGCTCATGGCTGATTCGGACATACTGTCCTCATAGATTGCAACTCGTCATTATCCGCATAGCTTATGCGAGGTCAGGAGACCGAGCCAGCCGTGAGCATCGCGGAGCGATAGCGGAGCAAACGAATACCCCTACTGCTCTCTAAACGCTCTGTTGAATGACTCACTGATAGGTGAGAGCATATAATTGAGGAAGGTGCGTGACCCTGTTACGATGAGCACTTCGGCGGGCATTCCCGGATAGAGCTTGATATCATCATCGAGGCCTTCAAATTCTGACGCGGCAATATAAATACGTGCGCTATAATAGGGCTCGCCTGTACGTTCATCGGTGAAACGGTCGGCCGATACGGTGCGGACAGTGCCTTCCAGCATTTGTACGGAACGTGCTTTATAGGCGCTCAACCGTACGCGCGCGAGCAGGTCTTTATGTACTACATCAATATCTTGCGGGTTGACGCGTGCTTCAATGATGAGTTCTTCCTCATTGGTGGGAATGATGTCCATGATGGCATCACCGGGATTGATAACGCCGCCAAGTGTGTGGATACGCAAGCCTGTGACGGTACCTGTAACAGGGGCGGCAATGACGATGCGGTCAACGGTGTCTGAGCTGGCGCGGATACGTTCTTGCAAATCTGCAAGCTCGGCTTGGGTTTCTTTTAGCTCGGTATTGACCTCATTTTCAAATTCATTGGTGAGGTTATTAATGGCAATTTCAGACTCATAGATACTTTGTTTGGCGCGTGAAATATTTGCTTGTGCTTCACCGCGATTACCGCGCAAGTCAGCCGCTTGACGCTCTAGTGCGAGCAGGCGTGGGCGTGAAGCATTACCCTGTGCTAGGAGTTTGCGTACAACGCTGATCTCCTGTTGTAAAAAACCAATTTGGCTGTTGGCTGAGCGTGTTTGTGCGTTGAGTCCGGCAATTTCCTGTTCATATTGGCGCATCTTCTGACCTAAAATCTTGCTTTGTCCTTCAACATTCTTGCGGCGGGATGAAAATAGGCGGCGCTGTGAATCAAGGTTTTCACCAATAATCTTATATTGTTTCTCGTCTCTTAGCAGGTCTGCGGGGAAGGTGACTTTATCCTTTTTGTCGCGTTCTGCAAGCAAGCGTGCTTCGGTGGCGCGGGCAGAAATGATTTGCCCTTGGAGCAAATCTAATCGTGCTTCTGCAGCGGTCTCATCGAGGCGAATCAGTACATCACCCTTTTTGACGAAGGTGCCCTCACCGACAAGAATTTCTTTAACGATACCACCTTCTAAATGCTGGATGGTCTTTTTGTTAGCGTCAAAAATAACTTCACCCGTGGCGACGGCGGCACTGTCGATAGGGGCGATGGCTGCCCATGCGCCAAATACAATAAATACCCAGAAAAACGACCATAGTCCTACTTTGATAGGGCCGTTAGCGATCCCATCTGGCGATTCGTCACTGCCTTTGGTTGCAGGTGATAAGAACGCGATGGTGCTATCGAGTTTGCGGACACGCTTAAGGAGTTTGGCGGTGGTTGGTTTTTTGAGCGGGTTCATTATTTTTTGCTCCCTTTAGTCGTCGGTTTTTTGGGAGCGTTCTTATTCGCGGGCGCTTTTTTTGCAGCAGGCTTCTTTTTAGCTGCGGTTATTCGTACATCTTCATTTTTTTCTTCGGTGTCTGGATTTCCAGCCCCACTATATTTCTGGAACACTTCTTCGCGTGGTCCGAATAGCTCAATTGTGCCCCCGCGCAATACCAGAATCTTATCGACCATGGACACGATTGATGGACGGTGCGCTACAACGATATAGGTCATTTTTTCTTGTTTCATATGTGTGAGAGCAGCAATGAGTGCGCGTTCACCTTCACCATCAAGGTTCGAATTTGGCTCATCGAGTACAATCATACGTGGCTTGCGATAGAGTGCGCGTGCCAAACCAACACGTTGACGCTGCCCTGGGGAGAGACCCTGATTGCGGTCGCAATCTGTTTCATAACCATTGGGAAGTCGCAACACCATTTCATGCACGCCGGCCATTTGTGCGGCAGCAATGACATCTTCCATTGGCGCTTCGGTGTCCATTCGCGCGATATTATCTTTAATAGTGCCAGAGAATAGCTCTACTTCTTGTGGTAAATAACCGACATATTGTCCGAAGTCAGCACGATTCCATGTGTACGTGTCGGCAGCATCGAGGCGCACTGAGCCATGCGTTGGTGGCAGCAACCCCATAATAAGCTTGGTAAGGGTCGATTTTCCAGCACCTGCAGGGCCAATGATTCCCAAACCTTCACCCGCGTTCAAACCAAAAGAAATCCCTTTGATGATAGGGTTGGCGGGAGTGGGCGTATAGATAAGACTCTCAATGCTGATTTGTCCCGTTGGCTGCGGCAAGTTCACAGTGCCACGTTCCAGCTGCGTTACGGGCTTGAGGTTTTGGTTCATGCGGTCATAGGCTTCACGCGTAGCAATCCAGCTTTTCCAAATGCCAATGGCATTTTCGAATGGTGCCAAAGCGCGGCCAACCAAAATGGAGCTGGCAATCATGCCACCGACGGTGAGTTCATTTTGCAGTGTAAGCCAACCACCAAAGCCTGTGACGGCAATTTGTATAATCATCCGAACGATGCGTGATGAGGACTGAATGACATTGGCACGTTTGCTGCCACGCATGGAGCTGCTGATGCCTTTTTCATGGTGAGTATTCCAGAAACTAACGACATTGCTGAGCATGCCCATGGATTCAATCGCGGACGCATTACGGCTTGCTATATCTGCAACTTCCTGACTCTTTATGTTGAACTTCATGCCTTGTTCGATAGGTTTGCGTGTGGCAAATTCATTCGCAATGCCGAATCCAATGAGGAAGATGAGCCCGAATACGCCAATCATACCAAGCACAGGATTAATCATATAGATGACGAGGAGGAAAATGAATGTCCATGGGGCATCAAGCATGGTGGCCAGCCCATTGGAGATAAACCCTTTTATGGTGCCAAGGTCACGCTGATATTGTGCCGCGTTTACGTTGAGCCCGAGGGATGATTTGTTAATTGCATCAGCCAATAATTCAGGTGCGAGTTTGGTGTCGAGCCATTCGCAAATGCTATTGAGCGTGAAGGAGCGAATCGCCATAAACAATCCGTAGAATATAAGCATCGCCACCACGACGAAGGTCAGTACCAATAATGTTTCAGTACTGTGGCTTGAAATAACACGATCAAGCACTTGCAGTGAATAGAGTGGCATCGCGAGCATCATCAAGTTGATTGCTAGGCTGAACAATGCAGCATATACAAGCGTTTTGCGCGAAGCAGCGACGTATTTTGCAAGTGGTTTTTCATTATCTATATCGTTGGCGGCCATGATATTCCATCAGTCATTATTCCCTAAGCCTATGATAATGACCATCATAGGTTAATTTTCAATGAAAAAGCTTATTTTAGTTTGTTTTGCGACGTAATTTTTCGCGCCATGCAATATAGACGCAGCTTGTTACGATAATAGCCGCGCCTAGCCCTGTATAGAAATCGATATGTTCGCCTAAGAAAAAATAGGCCAAAATGGCCGTGAAGACGAGACGCGTGAAATCAAGCGGCATCAGGGTGACGAGGTCGGCACGGGCGAATGCCAACACCATACAATAATGCGCCATCAGCGATGTGGCGGCGATGAAGCTTAGTAATAGCCATGGCGTCCATCCCACGACAGGCTGCCACCATGGCAACGCGACAGGTGCCGAGAATAGGGTCATCAAGATGGTCATCACGAAGATGATCCGCCAGCTTGGCTCCACTGCAGATAGGCTTTTGACGATGTTGCTGGTGGTTCCCCACAATGTGGTGGCGACGAGCACGGTGAGTGCCATCGGGTTGACGCCGACCTCCGCAGATGGGCGCAAGATAACGAGTACACCTAAGAACCCTACCATCAGTGCGGCGACACGATGTATTCCGATGGTTTCTTTAAAGATGAGCACCGCAATGATGGTGGTGAAAAGGGGTGCGGTGAAGCTGAGGGCGGTGGCGTCATTGAGCGGCATTTGCGTCATGGCATAAAACCAGAGCTGCATGCCGACAATGCCAATAAAGTTGCGCCAAAAATGAAGTTTACATGTGGTCTTTGGCGGCATTAGATTTTTGCCGTAATGCCAGAGGAATGGGAGCACCATAAAAATGCTGATGAGATTACGTAAAAATACAATTTGGGTGCTGTGCATACCATCATCCGCGAGCAGTCGAGTCCCTAAGTTCATCGCCGAGAATGCGGCTGTGGAGCCAATCATAAACAACATGCCAATGAAAATAATACGTGGGTTTGGAGGGATCATCTGCATGGCATACATGAATTGTCATTGAATTGTAACATATATTAAAGAAGTGGATGTTATACTGTTTTGGTAAATTAAGAGTAAGTGTGAATGCGCCACTGACGCGCTAGGAGTTAAAAAGAATGGCTGAGGGCTCTCCAGATGAACCTGTGATGACAAAAGGCGGGTTGTTGGTACAAAGTTTTGTGGAGCGTTTTCAAACTGACCCTCAGATGAAAGATATTATCAAAAAAGGTACTGATAATGGGATTGGTGTTGATACAACCGACGCTTATTATGGCAATGGTTTGTTCAATGTGTTAGCTGACCGAGGAGTGCAAATTGATGATCCGGTAGAAGTAGATAGTGTAAATGTCCCCCTCGATGGCCTTAAAAACGTTGCCGTGGCCGTCACGTCTCCAACATTAGTGCCTCAGGCTGTGCGAGCGGACACAGTTACTGTGTCAGCATCTGAAGCTGCGGATGTGCCAGGAAAGGGTGATCTCTCCCCTAATGATTTTCGTTTAATTTATAGTATTGTAGATTCTTTACCTAACGAAATGGGGATAGCGGGTTTTGCCTTCCCAACAGATGGTACGTTGAGAAGAAGTGACATTATGAATCGTGATGATTTGAGTTTTACAAATGAGTTTTCAACGGCTTTTAGAGAGAATTCCTCAAAGTTTTCAGACATTAATGTTGCACGAATTGAGGCATTGATTACACGCCTAGATAGTAAACCTTCTTTACCCGGAAACACGCTTGGTTTTGACGATATAAGGGCGATACATGGAGCTGTTCAAGCCCTTCCTAACGGCGATGACCTGATAATAAGGGATGGTGTGGTGGATCAAATATCTTTATTGGCAGTGTCAGGCCGTGCTGATTTCAATGAAGCAACATACAGCCCTGTTTCTGCTTCTGAAGTCTTTAACTCTATAAGCATGCCAAGAGTAAACCCAAATATTGCTCCAGTAGCGCCAGAGCTAGCGGTTGCAGAAGTACCTGTTCAGAATGCTCAAACAAAGGTTGATACATCTATTGCACCTGTTTCGTCATCTGAAGCAGAGCTTCAAGCAACGAGAGAAGGTAATCCTGTTACGGGGCAGAATGCAACGGGGATACCAAGTGTTGTGGATAAAACGTTGCCACCTGTTGACATGTTGGGCGATAGGGAAGAAATGCCTGATTACCCCCTATCCGTTAGCCGAGCGAAGGCTTTGGATGCGGTGTTAAACCCTAATGACGTACCATCTACATTGAGCACCTCAACCACAGCGCCGCCAGTTGGCGCTAGTACTGCTTCAGGTGGCTTATCGGTTCACACATCACCCATAGCATTTGATGAAGCGAATACGCTGGCAACATTAGCATCCGCTATGCCACCACTTTCTGGGGGGGTGACAAGCGCTATGCCACATACACAAAACTCCGTGCCGACCGCGATGGTTTTGGCCAATGCTAAAGATGGCGTCCCGGAAGGCTATGTTTTGGGGGCTACGGAAGAAGATGGTATGCCTGATGCACTGTATCGTGATGTCTCTTATACCAAAAAAGAGATGCAAGAGTTGTATCGTGTGGCTGACATATTAAATTGGAAAAATGGGGACCTAAGAGAGACGTTTATTATAGGGCAGTTTTTCGACCCTAAAGCAGTTTTAAATGCTGATTTAACTATCTCTCAGGAATTCTTTGCAGCCGCCAAAGAGGCTCAATTATTGAATGGAAAACCAACGATTGACCCGAGCACCGGTAAACCAGTAGACCCAAATTTTGCAACATTAGCAAAGATGGAAGAGAGAGTTAGCCCAGAAGAAACGGTTGTTGAAGGGTATGATGCTATGACTCTTTTTGCTTATAGCAGATTAATTAAAGATTTCGTAGGCGAGGGAGCAGATATTAATGGCGGCGTTATGATTATACGTCAGGGTAGAATGGATCCAGCCTTAAGAAGCTATACAGTAAGCGATGAAGCAGGGGGTGGCTTTAGTACGTTTAAATATTATTTTTCAAGCTCAGATATGCGAACAGAAGCAGCGGCAGTGGAACGTTTTACGCAGTGGCAAAATGGTCAAGAACTTCCAGTGATTAACAAAAATGTCATTGTTGTAGGTGATGCGATTCATCAGGCAGGATTTGGGTCGATGGGCGGCTTACGTACTTCCGAAGGAAAAGCGCCTGATGTTGAAGTTCAAACGTCTCCAGTGCCTGTACAAGCTGAGGCAGCGAGTGAGAAGCCATCGAATGGTTATAGCGCTGCAGATTTAGATGACATGCGTACCAGTCTTCAGGTGCCATTTTCTGACGATGCTCCTGATCTTTTTAACTCTGCAGATGTGCTGTTACTTCGTGATGTGGCGACTGGTTTTCTTGGAGGTTATGTGCTTGGGGCGGATGGCCAGCCAACACCCGAATTTAAGGAACATGCAGAAGGTCAGCATGGTTATACAGGAGAATATGTTGTTTCCTCGCCTCGCCCCTCTGCCAAATCAGTGATTGAGGCACTGGAGAATGGAACGATACATCTTCCAGGTAAAGCACCAGCTGTGAAAGCTGCTCGCGAAGAGGTTCCAAAAATAGAGCCTGAGCAGCGCGCCACTCCTGAGGTAGATGTGACGCCTGTTATTCCATCATCAGATACGACCACGCTTGTTCGTATTTCTAAGGATATAACTATTAGTGCTTTGGCAGAAGCCGCTGGTGTAGATGTATCTAATTGGGCAGATGTGAAGCCTTATCTTGAAGCTGTGGCACATCTTAACGGCACGACGCGTGAAGCATTAGAACATGTGGAAGTGGGACAAGAGTATTATTTGCCCAACAGTGTTGATGGTAAGAGTTATGATTATCGGCGTAGTGATATCAGTAGCAAAGCAATAGTGCCGCATCCAGGTAAAAACGCTGCTATTCCTGATGTCGTTGAAGGTGATTTTAAGCTGGATATCGACAAGGGTGACACGCTTTATGAAATTGTGCGCGATCTTGCCAAAGCAAATGGTGTGGACAATACGAGTTATGCTGCATTGAAAGGTGATATTGAAGCGATTGCCAAAGCATCAGGCATTACGGACATGAAAACAATTCAGATAGGTAAGGAAATTGATATTAGTGGTGACATTTTTGGTGCAGATAAAAATTTGAATATCCCAAGGTCGCTTACGGATAACTATGAGCGCGCCCAAAAAAGCTAACCTTCCATCTGCTCACGCAAAGATTCTAATTCTAACCATCGGTGCTCAGCAATCTCGAGCGCCGTTTCTGTTTTGGCTAACACGCGTGATGTTTTGTCGAATATATCGGGGGCTTCCATATAGAGGTTAGGGTCATTTAATGCTGTTTTGCATTCTGCGATGGCTGCGCCCATTTCTTTCATTTTTTGCGGCAAGGTGTCTAACTCGTGCTTGAGTTTAAAAGACATTTTTTCTTTTGATTTTTTAACTGTTTCTGGCGCGATGCTCACGGTTGCTGCTGATATGCTTTCAGCTTTCTTTTTATTTTGTGATTTTGTCGTTGCGTCAGCTTTTTGCGTTGCTTCCAAATAATCTGAATAGCCACCCATATGACCTTCTACTTTGGCGTCGCCTTCGAAGGCTAGCACCTTGGTGACGGTGCGGTCTAGGAAGTCGCGGTCATGGCTGACAATAAACAATGTGCCTGCATAGTCGGAGATAATTTCTTGGAGCATGTCCATCGTGTCCATATCGAGGTCGTTTGTCGGCTCATCGAGAATCAACACACTGCCCGGCTGGCTGAGGATTTTGGCGAGGAGTAGGCGGTTTTGTTGTCCACCTGAGAGCGTGCCGACATAATCGCGGGCGACTCTAGGGTCGAACAAGAAGTTCTTTAAATATCCGCAAACATGAATCGGCTTCGGTTTTTCTACTGAACCGAGGAATACATAATCCCCGCCCTCAGGGCAGAGAGTTTCCCACACGCTTTTCTTGGGGTTGAGGTCGGAGCGATGCTGGTCGAAATAGCTGATTTCGATGTTTTTGCCGAGCTTGATGATGCCATGGTCGGGTTTTATTTCACTGAGCAAAAGCTTCAAGAAACTACTTTTTCCCGAACCATTCTTGCCCAAAATTCCGATGCGATCACCCTTCATCACACGCATATTAAAATTATTGAGGATGGGGAGGGTGGAGGTGCTACCATCTGGTTCGGTGCGTGTGAATTTCTTGCTGACCTCTTTGAATTCAACCACCACTTTGGAGGCCTGAATCGGCTCCAACGGGTCGAGCTTGATAGTGCGCATGGTTTGGTTATAGGCGGATTTATCGGCCTTGAGCTTGGCGCGCAGGCTATGCAGATTATTCATGCGGCGGATGTTGCGCTTGCGTCTGCCCGTTACACCGCCTTGCGTCCAGCTCTCTTCGGCTTCAAGCTTTTTACCCATATTATGTAGTGTGCGATGTTCTTGCTCTAAAATTGCTTCCGCCCATGCGGTGAAATGCTTGTAGCCCTGAGGGCTGGTGCGGATGGTGCCGCGATCAATCCAGAATACTTTGGCGGTGACATTGCTGAGGAAGGTTCTGTCATGGCTGACACACATCAGCGCGCCACGATAGTTAGCTAGATATCCTTCGAGCCATTCGATTGCGGTCAGGTCGAGATGGTTGGTCGGCTCATCGAGCAGCAAGATATCAGGTTCGGTAACGAGTGAGCGTGCGAGTGCGGCGCGGCGCTGTTGTCCGCCTGAGAGCGTCTGCATGGTGGCGTCTGGTTTTAAATCGAGCGGCTCAATCACCATATCGGCAAGGTAATGTTTGCCTTCAGTTTGGTCGGCTTCTGATAGCCCAGACATCACATAATTGAGGACAGTCTGGTCGGGGTCGAAATCGATGTTCTGTGCTAAGTAGCCAATAGTTGTGCCCGGCAGGACATAGCGCGAGCCAGCATCGAGCTCTAGCTCTCCCATTATCATTTTTATGAGTGTGGTTTTACCGGCTCCGTTCTTACCAATCAGACAGATCTTATCACCCTCATTAATATGAATGGTGATGCCATCAAATAGCGGTTTTCCGCCATAGGTGAGTTTTACGTCTTCTAATGATAATGCTACTGTACGTGCCATGCCCGCTTTGTAGGCTAAACCCAGCTTTAGCGCAAGTTGCTTGTAATTACCGAGAAATTCATTATGTTTCTTACCTATGTAACAAAGTAAAAGAGCTCATATATGCATCCGATTGTCTGGTTAATTAGTGAAGTGCTTAGTATTTTCTCCATGCTCATTTTTGCGTGGGTGATTATTAGTGTGCTGATATCATTTAATGTGGTGAATCGCCATCACCCGATTGTGGGAAAAATATTTGAGATATTAGAGCAGATTATCAACCCTATACTCACCCCTATTCGTCGTATTATGCCCAATATTAACGGCATTGATTTATCGCCGATTGTACTGATTCTTGGCATTAGCTTCATTCAGAAAATGCTGTTTTATTACAGCACTCCAACCATCACTATTATGTAAGGAATACGCATGGAAATCCTCCTCATTCTTATCGTTCTCGGGCTTGTCTTTCTTGTTATCATCTATAACCGTTTGGTAGCCTTGCGTCAGGAACGCAAACAGGCATTCGCCGATATTGATGTGCAGCTGCGTCAACGTTATGACCTCATTCCTAACCTCATCGAAACGGTGAAGGGCTATGCGGCGCATGAGAGCGAGTTGCTTGAGAGCATTACGCAAGCGCGCTCTAACGCGATGAAGACGTCTGGTATGGGCGCTGATCGTTTGAACGCGGAAGCATCTCTCGGTGATTCATTGTTTAAATTGATGGCAGTGTCAGAGAATTACCCTGACCTCAAGGCCAATGAGAATTTTGCGAAATTGCAGGATGAACTCTCTGATATTGAGAATAAAGTGGCGGCTGCACGTCGCTTCTTCAACTCTGCAACATCTGAGTTGAACACCGCAGTGGAACAGTTCCCGGCTGTGTTGTTTGCCGCCAAGTTTGGTTTTACCAAAGAAGCGTTCTTTGAGCTTGAGCATGACCAGCGCGAGACAATGTCTGAGCCGCCTAAAGTGTCTTTCGAGTAGTTGGTATGGCATTCACAACGTCAGGATTGAAAACGCAGATTTGGAATAATAATCTGAAATCCATCATTCTGTTGGTGAGCTATCCGTTTGTGTTGTTGGCTATGATTTGGGCGTTTATAGCGCTTATGGGTTTTGGTGGACTGCAAGACCCAACTGACACGATTATCTCCTATCTTCCTGTTATTATAGGCGCGACCATGATATGGTTTGGCATTGCGTGGATGTTCAATCAGCATATGATTAATGCGTCTACGGGTGCGCGCTCGCTTAGCCGTACAGAAGCACCAAAGATTTATAATATGGTGGAGAATCTCTCCATTACCGCAGGTATGAAAATGCCGAAAGTACAAATTATGGAGACCCCTGCGCTAAATGCTTTTGCAAGTGGACTCAATGAAAGCAACTTCACTGTCACTCTCACGCGGGGCATTATGGATGCGCTGGATGATGACGAGCTAGAGGCCGTGATAGCCCATGAAATGTCGCATATTCGTCATCGTGATGTGCGGTTGTTGGTTATCAGTGTTATCTTCGTGGGGAT
>CALJMC010000119.1 GCA_937982385.1 uncultured Rickettsiales bacterium
GCCCATTCTCGAGGCGAACGTCAAACGAATCCTCTATCGCCTATTTGCGCGCGAACAGGCAAGCGACAAGGAATTATGGGGGCTTGCAGAGCAGGTTCTCAACAAAGAGGATGCGTTTACCCATAACCAAGCATTGATGGATATTGGCAGTATTATTTGCACCCCCAAAGCACCCAAATGTACCGAATGCCCATTATTTGAACACTGCTTAGGAAAAGAATACCCCCAAATATACCCCACCCCCAAAACTAAAAAGAAAACACCCACACGCCAGAAAGCAATCATCATCATAATGCAGCCGAATGGTGATATTATGATGAAAGCTAGAACCTCTCTATTCCTAGGCGGACTCTATGGTTTTTATGAATTAGATCTCCCGAAATTTCAATCGAAAGATATCGTGGGATTGCCCGAATTAAACATCGTTAAAAACGAGCTTACATTACTAGGTGGCGTTACCCAAACCTATTCTCACTTCAAATTAGACGCAGAGCTCTACCTGTATCGTGCAACAAACAAAATTACTACAGATGCGGAATGGTTTAGCATCGACCAGCTCTCAACACTCGCGATGAGTCGTGCTGATAGCAAAGCGGTTGCGCTGTTGAAACACCACATAGAAAATTAAGTGATAATTTTAGTCCGATTACGCTTGATTGGACGTTCAAAAATGCGTATCAACTAATGCATCACTATTACACCCCTCAAAATACATTTCGGAGTTGAATCTATGCTTTCTCGCTTACTACTACCCCTCCTTTCAGTCATGGCACTCACTTTTATGCCAGAACTCGCACTTGCAAGCGGTGGCGGCGGAGAAACTATCGACCCTGCTAACTTCACTAAGAGTTACTATGGTTTTATCGCGCTAGGCATCTTTACTATCGCCTATTTGTTCGTAATTGGTGAAGAAGCAGTACATATGCGCAAATCCAAGCCTGTGATTGTCGCAGCGGGTATCATATGGGCATTGGTTGCGATGGCATATACCTCCATAGACCGCAATGCTGATGTGCATTACTTCCTCAACCACAACCTGCTTGAATATGTCAATTTGATGCTCTTTCTGCTTGCCGCCATGACCTATATTAACACGTTGGAAGAACGCCAAGTGTTCGCAGCGTTGCGCGGATGGCTGGTATCTCGCGGGTATGGCTATAGAAAAATCTTCTGGATTACGGGCGTTCTCGCCTTCTGTATCTCACCTATTGCCGATAACCTTACCACCGCCCTCTTAATGGCAGCAGTGGCAATGGCAGTCGCTGGTGGTCGCACGGCAGTTCTAGCGGATGCTGATAAGCGCTCATTTGTTGTTATTGCTTGTATTAATATTGTCGTCGCAGCCAATGCTGGTGGCGCATTTAGCCCGTTTGGTGACATCACCACTCTGATGGTATGGCAAAAAGGTGTTATCGAATTCCATGAATTCTTCGTGCTTTTCGTTCCTTCAGTGGTCAACTGGATTATCCCAGCATTTATCATGTCTTTCTTCGTAGCAAAAACGAAGCCAGATGCGCTGACTGCCGACATCAAAATCAAGCGCGGTGGTATCATTGTTATCTTCCTCTTTATCATGACTATTGGTATGGCAGTGACCTTCCACAACTCATTTCACCTCCCGCCTATGCTCGGCATGATGACTGGTTTGGGTGTCTTGAAACTCTTCGGCTACTATTTGAAGATGACGAACGAATCTGCTGCAGATGACAACCAAGAACATTCGGTTGGACGTTGGGATATCTTTACGCAGCTACAACGCGCAGAGTGGGATACATTGATGTTCTTCTATGGCGTTATCTTATGTGTGGGCGGTTTGGGAGCACTTGGCTATCTCGATGTCACCTCACGCATGATGTATGATGATTTAGGCCCAACACAAGCCAACATATTGGTGGGTATCTTATCCGCGATTGTTGATAATATCCCTGTGATGTTTGCTGTATTGACCATGATGCCTGACATGTCGCATGAGCAGTGGTTGCTGGTGACACTCACCGCAGGTGTGGGTGGCTCGTTGCTTTCAGTTGGTTCTGCTGCGGGTGTTGCCTTGATGGGGCAAGCGCGCGGCATCTATACCTTCTTCGCACATATGAAATGGACATGGGCAATCGCGCTGGGTTATGCAGCGTCAATTTATGTTCATATTGTAATGAGTGGAATTTAAAGGATTACGGTCGCATCGCGATGCGGCGTTTGCCCTGAGAGAAGCGCCGATTGCGGTACTAACCCTGAAGATGATGGCATGCGTGAAGCAACTAAGCTTTCAGATTGCTGATGCTTATCTAATGGATCGAGCACCCCACCTTCATCAATTAAATCAGCTGCAATAGGCTGAGGCTGATGAATCGACGTTACATTCGCAGGCACGTGGTGTGCATCGTTTGCAGCAGGTTGTTCAGGCGTTGCCACTTGCGTAACTCCCGCATCCCGTGCGCGCAACATCTCAAGTGTACGCTCCACATGCGGCAGATAAATATGATCATGAATGGTAGTTTGTCCTGGCACCAAGAAATCCAACAACTCAGGCTGATTTTTCATGCTAACATAGCGCAACTCAGCATAACGTGAGTTGAGTTCCTGAAATTTTGATTCGGGCGTATCATAGCCACTGCGATGATAGAACTCGCTGTCTATTTGCAGGCGCTCAGCTGCATGACTCACTAAGTTATGGAAATTATCCATATCATTTTCAGGCACCACCTGCGACAAACGCACATCATTGACTGCAAATTCTGGTGCATCTAACTCTGCACGAACGCGTGCTTTTACCGTAGCATCACCACGGTTCCACTCATCCATTTTTCCTTTAAGCGCTTGCAAACGATCCATATCACGCCCTGCGAGCTGATCGACTGCTTCAACATCTTCCGCAGAAAAACTGGTTGGTGCGAAGAAGTGATTCGCCTCATGCACGACCACGCGCTTGAACTCTTCTACATCATGCTTGCCTGAAACAAAGATTTGGTAAATCCCCTCAATATCATCAGGACGTTGTGTTACGCGACGATGGAACCCATAGGCAGGAATATCTGGTGCGATAGGCTGCACGGTACGTTCGGGCGTATAGGCAAACTCAGCACCCACGCGGAATAATGCTTCCGACAATACAGGCGGCAGCAAGCGAATAGCAGCTTGTACATTTAGCTCGCTCTCTTTGAGTTGTTCTGGAATATCACTTTGCCCTGCAAAATGTTCCTGCAACTTTTTAATTTTCATTTGCACACGTGGAGCAACTCCCGCCGCCATTTTCTCATTCGTACTTGAGAGTGGCTGCTGCAACACTTCACGACCAATCTTCCAGTTTTGTATCGCATTCGCAGAGAACTTATGCTCAGATAATGACTCTGTTAAACGTGAGACCTCCTGCACATAATCAGGATTCACACCCAACAGGTTTGCAACGCCCGCCACACCATTTTCACGCGCGGCTGCAGTGAAATCTGATGCTTTCACACCGAGATATTGCGATAATTTTGAGACTAGCCCTTCTGTATCACGCACACCTTGCGCGAAATTATAGAGCGGCTCTTTGAAGCCACGCTGCTTAAGCGCTTCTTCTACCACCAAATATGATGATATAGCATTAGAAGCCTGCTCTTTTTCGGGTACGGAATAATCTGGATTTTTTAGATATTCTTCAATAACAGCGGCGAATGGGTTTTGTTCTTTACCTACCTGTTTTGCTATATCAGGGTCTTCACCCGTTTGCTGTTTCGTCACCACATGTTTTACATTATCAGCAAGCGCCGCATGCTCAGATTCCAACGATAGTGGCATTAATCCCGCCAACGCAAGCGCTACTGGCGCTTTGTTTCTATCCGCAAAAAAGGACGGATGGTCTATTGTGTAGGCTTTCACCACCTTCTGAACCAAGTTGCGCAGGTTAGATTGCGCCATCTCGCGCGGATGCACCACAAGCAATGGGTCAGCTACATTAAAATAGGAGCCATGCTCCACATGAATACGGTTATTCTTTAAGAACGCGCCTTCATCAAATGGCACGGCGCTTTGCTGTGTCTGTTCCTCTTGTTGCAAAGGAAATGTTGCTGTCATGTTTTCTGCCATTTATCCCATTCCCAGTGCTGATTTTGCGACTTCTTGCGCTCCATCTATTACCGCTTTGTGCTCACGACGTTTCATTTCAATTTCAGCAAAACTAGGCTTATCTTTTCTATCATTCGCAGGATGCCATGATTCATTTGCAGCAGCTTGTGATTCATCCATTGCAACAGCTCCTGCGATACCACCTACTTCTGGTATATCAACGCCAGCACCAACCGCACCGATAGTCACTGCCTCTGCAATACCCTTCGCTGCTTCTTTCACACGGGCTTGCGCTGGTGATTGAATGCCTTCCTGCACTTCATACGCAAATTTAATTTTATCATAATCAACGGATGCTTTTTCATAGTGTTTATTGCCCTTAGACCATGCTCCATAAGCAGCACCAGCAACTCCAATAGCGAGCACAGGGCCTGCAGCTAAAATAGTTCCAGCTCCAACGAGACCTGCTATACCATTCACTGCCAAGCCTAGCAAACCACCCCCCATAATAAAACCACTCATAGCTCCCTGAGCTATCCCCATATTCAATCGGGATGGCGGTTTAATCTCAACACCCGCCGCAGCTCTTTGCTCGACTTGTTTTTTATTAATAAACGCACCCGCCACCGTTGCTCCAGCAAGAGGAATAAGAGCGTTCCAGCCACTTGATAAAATACCAGAAGATGCAGAAGCTCCTCCCCAGCTAGCTATAGACTCTAAGAATGGAACGCCTACCCCAGCACCAAGCATAATTCCAACTTTTATTACGGCAGTCAATGACATAGCCATAAATGTCGTCTCACCTAGATATTTCTGCATAAACGTCAGAGGCTCATCCTTAGGCGGCAAGCGATAAATCGGCTTGCCACCCTTGGTTCCTGCTATGGTTATGTCGTCAGTCATGTGTCTCTCATGTTCGGTTCTACTTTATTTCACTATGTATAGTACCATAGAAATATGTCAGAAATATGACGATTAGATGACAAAATGGAACATTTATCTATAAAAGCAGCGCAACGCCCCCTCGGATGTTAGAAACCAATAGAAAACCACCCCCTAAGCACGTATACATAATACTAAGGAAAATCTTCCGTATATATCGCGTTACCTAAGCGCTTCACCCTAACAAAAGGACAGACTCATGACCGAGAGAAAAGCAATTCTAACGATTGATGGCAAAGAAAGCTACGACCTGCCAATCCATGATGCGACAGAAGGCCCTTCTGTGATGGATATCAGTGCCTTATATAAAGAATCAGGACATTTTACGCTTGATCCCGGCTTCCTGTCTACAGCGTCATGTGAGTCGAAAATCACCTTCATTGATGGTGGCAAAGGCATCCTTCGCTATCGCGGTTATGACATTGATGAATTGGCAGAAAAACGCACCTATGTAGACGTCGCTCACCTGCTTTTATACGGTGAATTGCCTGAAGGTGATCGCAAAGCATGGTTTGACCATAAAATTACCCATCACACGATGGCGCATGAGCAATTGCAGTTTATGTTCCGTGGTTTTCCGCGTCGTGCACACCCAATGGCGATTTTGGTAGGTGCAACAGGTTCGCTCTCTGCATTCTATCATGACAGCCTTGACCTCTATGACCCAGCACAGCGCGAGCTCGCTGCTCACCGTCTGATTGCGAAAATGCCAACATTGGCAGCAATGTGCTATAAATACTCAGTTGGACAGCCTTTTGTTTATCCTGATAACTCTCTCGGATTTGCAGAGAATTTCCTACATATGATGTTCTCAACTCCCTGTGAAAAATATGAAGTAAACCCTGTGCTTGCAAAAGCGATGGACAAAATCTTCACACTCCATGCTGATCATGAGCAAAATGCTTCAACATCTACTGTTCGCTTGGCCGGTTCATCGGGTGCAAACCCATTTGCGTGCATTGGTGCTGGTATCGCATCGCTTTGGGGCCCTGCACATGGCGGCGCGAATGAAGCGGTGATTAATATGCTGCAAGAAATTGGCACGAAAGACCGTATCCCTGAATTTATCGCGCGTGCGAAAGATAAAAACGATCCATTCCGCTTGATGGGCTTTGGTCATCGCGTCTATCGCAATTATGATCCGCGCGCAACGGTACTTCGCGCCACCTGTAAAGAAGTATTGGCAGAACTAGGCGAGACGGATGAGCCATTGCTACAAATCGCAATGGAGCTTGAAAAAATCGCACTTGAAGATCCCTATTTCGTGGAACGTAAGCTCTATCCGAATGTTGATTTCTATTCAGGCATCATCTATCGCGCGATGGGGATTCCAACATCCCTCTTCACGGTATTGTTCGCAGTAGCCCGCACATCTGGCTGGATTGCACAATGGAAAGAGATGATTGAAGATCCGAAACAGAAAATTGGTCGTCCTCGTCAACTTTACACGGGTGAAGGTGCGCGTACTATTAAGTAGATATAATCTGGCACCTGCTACGGCTCCTGCATCCGCAATAGGAAAATTGCTCCGCGAGGTTCAAGGCTGACTCGGTCTTCTGACCTCGTGAACCACTAGACCTTACAGCCCAAAAACAAAAAAGCTCCGCGCTCAACTGAGTACGGGGCTTTTTATTTCATTTCTTATCTCTTAATTAGATGATAAAAGCGACAACAAGTTACCTTGCAAATTATTACCCTGCGCTTGGGTTGCTATGCCACCTTGATATTTCATCAAGTTCAACACACCGTCACTTGATTCTGACAATATATCAGTGTCTATAAGTGATGCGCGCGCGGCATCCTGGTTTTGGAATGCGCTATCAATGCTCGCTGACGTAATATCCATACGTGCTTGATAGGAACCGATCTCCGCACGTTGCGAGATCACCGTTGCATAGGCATCTTTAATGGCGCCATAGGCTTCAGATGCATTCTCACCTGAGGTGATATCATAATCCTTCGCGAATAACGCCTTGCTGCTGACATCTGCAATCGCAAAGTCATCATCCAACGCATCATCTTTATAGGAGCCATTAAGCAATTTCTTGCCATCAAACTCTGTTGCACCCGAAATGCGGTCCAATTCGTCTTTCAGCTGCTGGAACTCTTCATTCATTCCCTCACGCCCGCCTTCACTCAGCGTACCATTGTTTGACAATGCGGCTAGCTCACCCATGCGCTCTAAGATGTCGCCCGCTTGTTCCATGCCGCCGCTGGCAACCTGCAACAGGCTGCTTTGACGTGCGATATTCTGCCCAGCACCTTTAAGTGCGACCATTTCTGCTTGCAAACTTGCAGCTGCCGACATCGACGCCACATCAAATGATGCGCCTGATGATCGACTTCCACTTGCGAGTGCTGCGATATTATTTGATACACCATTGTCATTGCTTAACCCCAACAGTCGAAGGACCTGCGGTGACAGTGAACCACTTACCTGTGATAACATATTCTAACTCCCTTGCGCTTCATGCGTCTTTAAGTCCATTTGCTTTTTGTTATTTATAGATGCAAACATAACTCAAAAATAGTTTCCCCCCAAATGAGACGAAAATCAACATCTAATTGATAACCATCACCATTTAGCACCAGAAAGACCCATGCAAAGTCGTACACAGCTTTTCCAATCTCCTTATTAAAGCAGAAAAATGTTAATAAATCATGAAGATAGGATGATTGGGCTTAATATCTTGTCTTATCCGCTAAATACACGCCCAAAACCTTGGTTTTCTTAGAGAAAAAGCCCAGCTCTTCAATGGCGCGCTTCACGTGATCTTCCTCGGGATTACCCTCAAATGTCATAAAGAACTGTGCCTGACGTGACCCACCGCCCCGAATGTAACTCTCAAGCTTAATCATGTTCACACCATTAGTCGCAAACCCACCCAACACCTTATAAAGCGCTGCCGGAATATTGCGCAGCTCAAACAATACCGATGTCAGTGACTTACCTTCTGATGGCTCAGGTGACACAGGCTCTTTAGAAATCACGATGAATACCGTCACATTATCATCAGCATCTTCGATGTTACGCTCTAGTACGTCCAAATTATAGAGTTCTGACGCCAAATCAGACGAGATGGCTGCCTTGGTTGGGTCATTCCATTCGGCTATGTCACGCGCGGCGGTGGCGGTATTTGAATAGGAATGCGTATTCACGCCCATTGCTTTGAGATGCTCTCTGCATTGCATCAGCGCTTGGGGGTGCGAATAGACATCAGTAATGCCCTCACGCTTCGCGCCCTTTATTGCCACCAATGAATGCTCAATGCGCTGAATATGCTCGCCGACAATATGTAAGCCACTTTTCGGCAGGATATTATGAATTTCCGCCACGCGCCCCGCCTGCGAGTTTTCAATAGGAATCATGCCCAATCGCGCTGCGTCATTTTCGACCGCTTCAAACACATCTTCAAAACTCGCAACACCCAGCGTATCCATATATGGTTCGCGTTGACGGCAGGCTAAATCGGCATTTGCCCCTTCTACACCCATGAAAGCAATCGTATTTTGTGGATTTGTCGACATGTTCGTTCCTTTTAGATAGACATTGCGCCTTATGGCACTTAAATAGTAATCCCCTATCACTAACTAAAAGCGATAGTATTGTAAACTATAGAAAGCTGAGAACTGTTATGTCCGCAAAACAAAAGTCATCATCGTCACAGAGCAACACTTCTTGGAATGTGGATAGCTGGCGCGACTTTACGGCAAACCAACAGCCGGATTATCTCGATTTAGGTGCGCTTAGTGGCGTTGAAAAGCAGCTTTCTAGCCTGCCACCGCTCGTATCACCCCGCGAATGCCGCGCACTCAAGGATGAACTCGCCCGTGCTGTGCATGGTGAAGCATTCTTGCTGCAAGGTGGCGATTGTGCTGAAAGTTTTGCTGAATATAACGAAGCCAACTTGCGCGCCTTTTTCCGCGTGATTCTGCAAATGACCATGGCGCTGATGTATGGCGCGGGCACACCTGTGATCAAAGTCGGTCGTATTGCAGGGCAATTCGCCAAGCCACGTTCCACTGGTTCTGAGATTATTGATGGCTGCGAGCTCCCGAGCTATCGCGGTGATATGGTTAATGGCATGGAATTTAACGATACCGCGCGTGTTGCTGATCCCGAACGTTTACTGCAAGCCTATTATCAATCGGGCACTACGCTCAACTTCTTGCGCTCGATGTTCCGCGGTGGTTACGCCGCGCTCGACCAAATCAGCGAATGGAATATGGATTTCGTTGCCGCTTCCCCACAAGGCAAACGTTTTGAGTCCCTCGTGGACAATATCAACGGCGCAGTGAGCTTTATTGAAGCCTGCGGCATGGCACCGTCTGACGTTAAAGCGATGGCAGAAGCACGCTTCTATAGCTCGCATGAAGGATTATTGCTTGGTTATGAAGCTGGCTTGACCCGTTTTGACGAAGAAGATGAGAAACATTATGCCTGCTCAGCACATATGTTGTGGATTGGTGACCGCACCCGTAATCCTAAAGAAGCACATGTCGAGTTTCTGCGTGGCGTTGCCAACCCAATTGGTTGCAAGCTCGGGCCCTCTATGACGCGTGATGACCTGCTGAAACTCTGCGACACACTCAACCCTGAGAATGAAGCAGGACGCCTGACCTTTATCGCCCGCATGGGTGCTGAGAAAGTCGGTGAGTTGCTGCCACAGCACGTGCGTACGCTCAAAGAAGAAGGACGCCATGTAGTATGGTCGTGTGACCCAATGCATGGCAATACGATTAAATCACCAAATGGCTACAAAACGCGTAAGTTTAATGACATCCTCGCTGAAGTACGTAACTTCTTCGAGATTCATAAAGCTGAGGGAACCCATGCAGGTGGCGTACATTTTGAAATGACTGGCCAAGACGTAACTGAATGCTTAGGTGGCGCGCAAGCTATCTCTGAGGTTGATCTCTCTAGTCGCTATCACACCCATTGTGACCCACGCCTAAACGGCGCACAGTCGCTAGAGCTAGCGTTCTTGATTTC
Source organism: uncultured Rickettsiales bacterium (assembly GCA_937982385.1). Taxonomy (GTDB): domain Bacteria; phylum Pseudomonadota; class Alphaproteobacteria; order Rickettsiales; family UBA998; genus CALJMC01. The sequence goes on from CALJMC010000119.1 coordinate 9,980, forward strand.
GGAAGAGTTGCAGCAGAAGAGATAATTTGTTGTTGGCTTCGTAGCCGTGCATTCTGCGTCGTGTCTTCGACACGCATTATCAACACCTTACTCCGCTATCGCTGGCGGGATGCTCACGGCTGACTCGGACATACTGTCCTCGCCCTGCGTCACTTCTACTGCTTCAGCTGACTCGACAAGTAATGGAAGCTCCTCTTCAGCAGGAATAAGGCGTATCTCTACCTTCTGGAAACTGTCGGTTCCCTTGCGGATTTCTTCCTCGCGCTGACCGTCGGTTACGAAGTCTTTGCGAGCAGTAGCCTCAATGCCATCTGCTTTAAGCAAATCAGCAATATATTGCGCACGTTTAAGTGCTAATCCTTGGTTGCGACGCTCACCACCAAAGGTGCTGGCAAATCCTACTGCCGAAACGTTTTTCACATTCCACTTCTTCAACGCCCACACAACATGTCGATATCGTGA
>CALJMC010000120.1 GCA_937982385.1 uncultured Rickettsiales bacterium
CTCCGCCATGGAAATGGAAAAAGTCACCGAATATGGCTTCATGCAAGGCAGATACAGAGCGCTTGAGGGTTAGCGTCTAAAAATAGAAATTTCATTTTCTTGCATCATTGAGGCAGCTTCTGCAATTTTTTGCTGACGTTCTGGCGCGTGCTGTGCAAAAGCTCTTACTTTAGTGTGAGCATCTTTAACAATCGAATCGTTAGAACCTTTTTCCGCCAGTGCGTCTGGAAGGTTTTCTACATCTTTACCAAGAGCATCAACAAGTTTTTGTGCAAGAATTCTGTCGGAAAATGCTTTGTCACCTGCGCTACCTGTTCCAAACGGATCATCTTCATGACCTACCTTGAGGTAATTTAAAACGTCTTCACTTGTTTTTCTATTTGCCGTCATTTTATTATCCTTTTTATTGTTAAGCGGGCTATTTTATAGCACAACAAAAAGAAGAAGAATGTTACGGTTTAATGACAATTACTCAGCAACACGCTCCACAACAGCGCCAACGGCGGAGAGCTTGTCTTCTAGGTTCTCATAGCCACGGTCTAGGTGGTAGACGCGGTGAATCATGGATTCTCCTTCGGCGGCGAGCGCTGCGATGATAAGGGAGGAGGATGCGCGCAAATCGGTTGCCATCACTTCCGCACCATGCAGGGCTTTTACGCCACGCACCATGGCGGAGCGTCCTTGCACATTAATGCTGGCGCCCATGCGCTTGAGTTCTGGCACATGCATAAAACGATTTTCGAAGATGGTCTCAGTAATCATCGATGCGCCATCTGCCAGACTCATCAGCGCCATATATTGCGCTTGCATATCGGTGGGGAAGCCGGGGTGCGGCACGGTCATCATATCCACGCCGACCAGCTCACCTTTGCCTGAAACCATCAAGCCATTTTCTGTTTCAGCGAAACGAACGCCCGTCTGCTCAAACTTTTCAATCACGGAAAGCATATGCTTTGCTTCAATGCCGATAAGCTCAGCCTCACCGCGTGTTGCGGCGACCGCTGCGGCATAGGTTCCTGCTTCGATACGATCACCCACCACGCGATATTCCGCCGCATGGAGAGATTCAACGCCTGTCACCTTTATGCGGTCTGTGCCGATGCCTTCAATGTCAGCACCCATCGCTACCAAGCAATTCGCCAAATCTACCACTTCAGGCTCACGCGCGGCATTACCAATGATGGTTTCACCTTCAGCAAGTGTTGCCGCCATCAGCACATTCTGCGTTGCACCAACCGATACTTTATCAAACTGAATTTCCGCACCCTTGAGTTTGCCATTGACCTTTGCCAGCACATAACCACCCTCTAGCTCAATCTCCGCACCCATCTCTGCCAATGCACTTAAGTGCAAATCTACAGGACGTGTACCAATCGCACAGCCACCAGGGAGCGACACTTTCGCCTCACCAAAACGTGCCAAGAGCGGCCCCAACACCAAGAATGCAGCACGCATGGTGCGCACCAATTCATACGGAGCAGTCAGGCTGGTGATGTTCGAAGCATCAAGCGCCACACGACGACCATAGCCTGTGCGTTCTTCTTTAGCACCCGTATCAGTTTCGATGCCCACGCCATGCTGTGCGAGCAGCTTCGTAATCGTCTCCACATCTGCAAGCGCAGGTACGTTACGCAATGTCAGTGCGCCGTCACATAGCAATGAAGCCGCCAGCAATGGCAATGCCGCATTCTTCGCGCCACTAATAGGGATTGTACCGTTTAGCGTCTTGCCGCCTTGAATTCTGATTTTGGACATGAAGAGAAAACCTTTTATAATGAAGCAATGTTTTTATACGGTTATCTTTTATTTGACAAGCATAGGCTTACTCAGGCACTTAAGGCTTATGGAAACAAAACATTATGATGCGATTATTATTGGTGCAGGCGCAGCAGGTCTGTTCTGTGCTGCAGAAGCTGGCGCGCGCGGAAAATCAGTGTTGTTGATTGATCATGCGAAGAAGGCGGGCGATAAAATACGCATCTCAGGTGGCGGACGGTGCAACTTCACCAACATATATTGCAGCCCTGCCAACTTCATTTCTGAAAATCCACATTTTGCGAAGTCAGCCCTGAAGCGCTACACCCAGCATGATTTTATCGAGAAGGTTGAAAAATCAGGCATCGCCTATCATGAGAAAACCCTTGGGCAGCTCTTTTGTGACGGGTCATCGCAGCAGATTATTGATATGTTATTGGACGATTGCGAGAAGCATGGCGTAGATATAAAACTTGAAACCAGCGTGAGGGACATATCTAAAGAAGGTGAGTTTTTCAACGTTCTGGGCGAATCTGATACCTATCAAACCCCCTCACTGGTCATTGCCACAGGCGGACTTTCTATCCCCAAAATGGGCGCGACAGATTTCGGCTATCGTATCGCAAGGCACTTTAACATCCCGCTCATCCCCACCCGTGCCGCACTCGTGCCCTTCACGTTTTCGGGCGACATCGGTACAATGATGAAATCACTCTCAGGTGTCAGCATGGAATCACGTGCAAGCGCTGGAAAAGCAGTCTTTGACGAGGGAATGCTCTTCACGCATAAAGGGCTCAGCGGACCGTCCATTCTGCAAATTTCGTCCTATTGGCAAGACGGTGAACACATCACGCTGAACCTATTACCTGAGCAAAATATCTTAACTTTCCTCAAAACCGAGCGCACCGCGTCCCCTAAAAAAGATATTCAATCGGCGCTCTCGCAGCATATCCCCAAACGTTTAGCCGCTGCCATCTGCGAACAGACAGCCATTTATGGAAATCTCGCAGACCTCTCCAATACCAAATTCGAAACGCTCGCGGGCTATCTCAATGCATGGGTGCTCACACCTGATGACACGGAGGGCTATCGCACCGCAGAGGTAACGCTTGGCGGCATTGACACCAATGCGCTATCGTCCAAGACCATGGAATCACGCAATGTCAGCGGTCTCTATTTCATTGGCGAAGTGGTCGATGTGACGGGACATCTCGGCGGATTCAATTTTCAATGGGCGTGGTCGTCCGCTTATGCTTGTGGACAGGCAGTGTAAGATGTATGATGCCCGCGAAATCATAGGAGCACACATTCATGCAACAACGCAATATGCTAAAAGAATTTTTTAAGCTCGAAGCGGCGGGCGGTATTTTGCTCGGCATGACCGCTATCCTTGCGATGGTGATGGAAAATTCTCCACTTAATATCTATTATGAAGCCATTCTCAATACGCCCGTTGTTGTTCAAATTGGGCAACTCATTCTCAGCAAACCTTTGCTACTCTGGATCAATGACGGACTAATGGCTGTTTTCTTTCTGCTCGTAGGGCTGGAAATTAAACGTGAAGTCATGGAAGGGCAACTCTCATCGCGTGAACAAATCAGCCTTCCCGCTATTGCCGCCCTCGGTGGCCTCGTTGTACCTGCCCTCATTTATACCTTCATCAATATAAGCAACCCAGATACCGTGGCTCTGAAAGGCTGGGCTATTCCGGCTGCCACAGACATTGCATTTGCATTGGGCGTCGTCATGTTGCTCGGCAAACGCGTCCCAGAGAATCTCAAAATCTGTTTGGTCGCGATTGCTATCATTGATGATTTGGCGGCGATTCTCATCATCGCACTCTTCTACACCGACAATCTATCCGTCACATCGCTTGGCATCGGTGCATTTGCAATTATTGTGCTCGCCATCCTCAACAGACGCAACGTTACCAGCATCACACCCTATATGTTGGCAGGGTTGGTGCTGTGGGTCTGCGTGTTAAAATCTGGGGTTCATGCCACACTTGCTGGCGTGATAATCGCCTTCTTCATCCCCATTAAAATCAAAAACCCTGAAGGCAGAACGCCATTGCGCAAGCTAGAGCATGAGCTGCATCCATGGGTCGCCTATATGGTATTGCCCATTTTCGCCTTCGCCAATGCAGGCGTTTCACTCGCAGGTCTCTCATGGGATCTCCTCATGAACCCTATTACGCTTGGCGTAGCAGCAGGCTTGTTCGTCGGAAAACAACTCGGTGTCATGCTATTCAGTGGCATTGGCTTTGTACTAAAACTCTGTAAACTTCCTGTTGGCGTAAGCTTTCGTCAATTTTATGGCATGGCACTTCTCACAGGTATTGGTTTCACCATGAGCCTGTTTGTCGGCACACTCGCTTTCGACGACCAAGCCCATCAAACTGCTGTGCGTATTGGCGTATTATGTGGTACATTGCTCTCAGCATTCGCTGGAGTCGCCGTGCTCTATAACGCAAAGTCACCCGATACGAAGAAGTAACCATGTTCTATTCCCTCATTGTCATAGCATTTTTAGGATTCGGCGAAGGTGCAGATGCCCCGCCACTACCAAACGGACAAACAGCACCCGAAGTCGCCACCACAGAACATATTGACATCAGCTATGTAGAGGAAGAGTCACCCCTTCAAAAGCTCGATATCTATTTGCCAAAACCTATTGAAGACATTGAAGATGAATCCTATCCTGTGCATATATTTGTACATGGCGGAGGGTGGAATATTGGTGACAAAAAATCAATCGATGCGCGCGAAGCAAAAGCCTATACCTCGGAAGATATTATTGTCGTCTCTATCAATTATCGCCTGTCTCCTACACACAGACATCCCGCACATGTGCAGGATTGTGCCGAGGCGATAAAATGGGTGGTCGATAATATTGCTGAATATGGTGGCAACCCCGAAAACATCACCTTATCAGGACACTCCTCGGGCGCACATTTAATAACATTGCTCGGCACGCATCCCCGCTACCTCGCCGAACAAGAGTTATCCCGCGACATATTCAAAGGAATCGTAGCAGTGGATACCGCAGGATTCGACCTAACCATTCCTGCCGAACAAAAAGTCATGCAACGTTGGACACGTAATGCGTTCGGCACCTCACTCGTCACACTTCAAGAAGCATCTCCTATGGCGTATGTCAGCGAAGATGTATCCTTGTCCCCCATCCTCATCTACACCACCGCAGAGCGCTCCAATGCCGTAGAACAATCACGCCGCTACACTTCAAGCCTGCTCGCACATGGTCACAACGCCACCTTATCCATTTTGGACAGAGGACTCTCACACTCAGATATGAAACATCTCATCTTCACCAAGGGAACTGAAATTCATACGGCGATTGTGAGCCTAAGCCGTTAGCTTGTCTATTTCATTACGGAGGCGGGCAGCATGCTCGAACTCTAGGTTTGAGGCGGCTTTTAACATCGCATCGCGGAGCATGACTATCTTTTTGTCTTTATCTTTTTCAAGTGCCCATTCTGGGGCGAGGCCAGTTTTGCTAAGAGATGAACGCGCGAAAGATTCTGATTTCTGTTTGTCATCACCACCGCCGCCTTCATTCATCGCACCACTGATGGAACGGACAGTCGAGGTTGGTACAATGCCATGCTTTTCATTATGTGCCATCTGAATTTTTCTACGACGTTCAGTCTCTTCCAACGCATAGGTGAGGGAATCCGTCATCTTGTCAGCATAGAGCAGCGCCTTACCATCGACATGACGTGCAGCACGGCCAATGGTTTGAATGAGCGACGTTTTGGAACGCAAGAAGCCTTCTTTATCCGCATCCAAAATCGCAACCATGCCGCATTCAGGAATATCCAATCCTTCACGCAGCAAGTTCACCCCTACCAGCACATCAAACACGCCCAATCGCAAATCACGAATAATATCAATCCGCTCGAGCGTATCGACGTCAGAATGCAAATAGCGCACCTTCACGCCAACATCATTCATATAGTCCGTTAGTTGCTCTGCCATCTTTTTGGTGAGTGTCGTAATAAGCGTCCGCAAGCCTTTAGCAGACATCAAGCGCACCTCTTCCAACACATCATCCACTTGTGACTCCACAGGACGCACGATGCATATCGGGTCAAGCAAGCCCGTGGGACGAATCACCTGCTCAGCATAGTCACCATCTGTCCAGTCCATTTCAATCAGCCCAGGGGTGGCTGATACACACACCGTTTGCGGGCGCATCGCATCCCATTCGGCAAATTTCAACGGACGGTTATCTTTCGCTGAAGGCAGCCTGAAGCCATAATCCACCAAATTGACCTTACGTGCCGCATCACCATTATACATACCCCGCACTTGAGGGAGCGTCACATGACTCTCATCGACGAATAATAGGGCATTATCAGGAATATATTGAAACAGAGTCGGAGGAGGCTCACCCGCAGCATTGCCTGTCAGATAGCGTGAGTAATTCTCAATGCCTTTGCACGAGCCTGTCTCCATCAGCATTTCCAAATCAAATTGAGTGCGCTGTTCTAGTCGTTGCGCTTCCAGCAATTTATTATTATCACGCAACCATGTCACATGTGTTTTAAGCTCTTTCTTGATTTGCACAATCGCACTTTCAATGCGCGGGCGCGGGGTTACATAGTGACTATTCGCAAAGATGGTAACAGACTCCATCTCGCCATAGGTCTCGCCAGTGAGCGGGTCAAAACCATAAATTTCATCAATCTCATCCCCGAAGAATGAAATACGCCATGCCTCATCTTCCAAGTGAGCGGGGAAAATATCCACCGTATCGCCCTGCACACGAAAAGTGCCACGTACGAAGCCGATATCATTACGCGTGAATTGAATAGTGATGAGCTGCTTGAGAAACTTCGATTGCTCAACCTCATCGCCTTTGCTGAGCGTAAACGACATCGCTTCATAGGACTCAGGCGAACCAATACCATAAATACATGATACAGATGCCACCACAATCACATCTTTACGCTCCAGCATCGAACGTGTCGCAGAGTGGCGCATGCGGTCTATCTGCTCATTAATGGAGGCATCCTTTTCAATAAAGGTATCACTCTTGGCAACATAGGCTTCTGGCTGATAATAGTCATAATAGGAGACAAAATACTCCACCGCATTATGGGGGAAAAAACTCTTCATCTCATGATAGAGCTGTGCGGCCAATGTTTTGTTATGGGCTAGCAAAATAGCCGGGCGCTGGGTACGCGAAATAATCTGTGCCATTGTAAAGGTTTTGCCCGAGCCCGTAACCCCTAGCAACACCTGTTCACGCTTACCATCTTCTATACCGGCGACAAGCTTTTCGATTGCCTTAGGTTGGTCACCTGCAGGTTCATAGGGTGATACGAGTTCAAAATGTGTGTGTGCCGCGCTCACTACTTACCTAATTACCAAAGATTCCGCCTTGTGCGGATACCCTGATAAACGGAGGAGCTAAGATAATCAATATAAAAGCAGGCATAAGCAACAGAATCAACGGAATCGTCATCAAAACAGGCAAACGTCCCGCTTTTTGCTCAGCTACCATCAAGCGTGTTAAACGATAATCTTCCGATAAAACACGGAGCGTATCGGTGAGACTTGTTCCAAACTTCTCGGTTTGTATGAGTGCTGCGACTAGTGAACGGAATGGCACCAACCCTGTTCTATCACCTAAATTCATCAACGCTTTGGGGCGGTCATTAAGAAGCGCCAATTCAATGCGCGTTTGATTAAGTTCTTTCGTAACTTCAGGATGTGCGCGGCCTAATTCCTTACATACCCGTGTCAATGCTGCATCCAAAGCCAAACCAGACTCTACGCAGACCACAATCAAATCGAGAGCGTCCGGAAAAGAGCGAAGCAAGACCTGTTGACGCTTTTGTGTTGTGTTTGTCATGTAAAGATCGACACCGTAAAAGCCAATAAAAATCAGAATTATGCCCAATACCAAATTAAGCAAATCGCCACTAATACCATTATTTATCAGCTCAGCCGCCATAATCGCAACACCAACCATACCAATAATAGGGCCTATCAACCGCTTATAAAGCAAAAGCGAACTTGGCTTATCAGGATCAGTGATGCCTGCATGCGCTGCTTTATCCTGCCATTCTTTAATCCCAGATTTAACATCAACACCAACGGCGCTAAGCAACCCCTGTGTGAAAGCAGAACCACCTGATGTTGGGCGTTCAATATCGACTAAGTCTTCACCATCGATCCCAGTATCATAGTGATCACCCTCTTGCTCAAAAACGCGCAAGCTATCAGACTTCTTCTCCGTATTAAATACGTTAACCAAAACCATGTAACAGATAAATACACCAATGGCGGCTACTGTAGCCCATATGAATGCTTCCATAATTTTGCCCCCTATATCTCAAATTCTATCATATTTTTCACTACCACAAAGGCAGTTCCCAAGAGTGCAAACACACCCAAAATCACCTTAAAACCTGTATCCGTTGTATAAAGCGGCTCAAGATGCGAGGGTGACATGATGGTTAGCACACCAAAAATAAATACTGGGAGCAGACCCAACACCCAACCTGTTGCACGGGCTTCAGATGTCATCGCCTTAATCTTTTGTCGCAACTGCTTACGTTTACGAATAATACCAGACAGATTTGAAATAACCTCAGCCAAATTACCACCTGTTTCCTGCTGAACATTCAACACCACTACGAAGAAGCGAATATCAGGCTCAGGAATGCGCTCACATAAACGTGCCAGCGCCTGTGAAATAGGGCGCCCCATGGCAACTTCATCAGCGACCTGTTGAAATTCTGTACTCACAGGCTTGTCCATATTTTCTGCCACGAGCTTAATCGCTGTATGCAATGGAAAACCTGAACGTACGCTACGTACAATCATATCCAACACATCTGGAAACATATCAATAAAGATATCGTTACGTTTACGAACACGCCCTGTCAAATAGATCTTAATAAGAAGAAGAGGCACGCCAAGCGCAAGAATAAATGCGATGATAATAGCAAAAGAACCGGCGGCATCACTCAGAAAAGCACTGGAGGACAACACTACCAGCAGCAACAACGCCATGGCAATATAGGCAGCAATAATAAGCCCTGTTTCTTTTATGCGCCCCGCCTGCATAATCAGTTCAGCTCCGCGCTCACCAATCAGCGGCAAACCCGACACCATACCAAGCAGCGGTGTTTGAACAAGACTCTCCCTGAAAACGGAATTCTCAGGATCAAGATCAGAGTCTACGGCCTGCGTATCATCAATCATACGCTGCAGCGTGTTAGTTGCACGTTCAGACTGGCGCGTTTTAAACATCTTCGGGAAGAGCAGCATCAACAAGAAGTAAGACACAATAGCTACAACAACAAACATGATAAGTGCTTGCAACATATTATCTCCTCCCATTATTATTTACGAATATCATATCTCTTTTCCTATAGCGGCGCAAGGCAGGCTGCCATCTCTTGACCAAGTCCATAATAATCAGCCTGCTCTAAGAAGCGCGGGCGTATGCCAGTTGACTCGAATTCTCCCTGCAACTTACCGTCAGAACCCATGCCTCGCACTTTATACTGAAATATGGTTTGAGTGCTGATAATGCCACTCTCCATGCCCACTATTTCTTCAATATGGGTGATGCGACGGCCACCATCACGCATGCGCTGTAGCTGCACAATCAAATGCAACGCACTTGATATCTGATAGCGGAGCGACTGTTCAGGCACCTGAACACCCGACATACCCACCAAGTTCTCAACACGTGACAAACAATCGCGCGGTGAGTTAGAGTGAATCGTCGCCATAGAACCATCATGACCCGTATTCATTGCCGTGAGCACATCAATTACCTCATCACCACGAATCTCACCAAGAATAATACGGTCAGGGCGCATACGCAGCGCATTCTTTACCAACTCACGCTGCGTCACCTCACCTTTACCTTCAATAGATGCAGGGCGTGTTTCCAGGCGCAAGACATGTGGCTGATGAAGTTGCAGTTCTGCTGCATCCTCAATCGTAATCACACGTTCACTTTCTTCAATATGACCAGACAGCGCATTCAGCAAGGTTGTTTTACCACTACCCGTACCGCCTGAAATGAGAATATTGAGGCGAATTTTTCCACAAATCTCGAGGAATCTACACATTTGAGGTGTCATTGACTGATAATCTACATAATCTTTAAGCGGCATTTTATTTTGCTTAAATTTACGAATCGACACCAACGCACCATCAAGTGCGAGCGGCGGAATAATTGCATTGAAACGCGAGCCATCTTCAAGACGCGCATCTACCATTGGGCTACTCTCATCAACGCGACGCCCTACACGAGAGACAATTCGTTGAATAATGCCCTTAAGATGCTCTTCATCAGTAAACGTAACATCTGTACGATAAATTTGACCACCCTTCTCGACATACACACATTTCGCAGTATTAATCAAAATATCGGCAATATCAGGATCCTGAAGCAGCGGCTCCAGCGGGCCTAAGCCAAGCAATTCATCAATCACTTGCTCATAAAGCAATTCAATTTGCGCACTATTGAGTGGCGCTTCTATTTCTGAGAATGACTTTTCCGCGGTTTTTTGAATGCGCTCACGTCGCACTGACATCTCTAACTGCTGCAAAGCTGCAAAATCGACATTATTCACCAAACGCTCTATCAGCATTTTACGCGCTTCAATATAGCTTGGGGTTTCTAAGTTTCTATCCGTGTAATTTAAACCTGAGCGGCTATGCGCCTCTTCAATTTTTTGGGTAGTCATCCCAAATGCTTGGCGGTCTACTCTGGCTACATCTGTGGACTCGCTCGTGTCTTGCGGCATCACCGCAGGCAATTGCATCTCTTGGCTTTGTTCTGGATGCTGAGGAGCCTGTGGCTCTTGCGGTGGTTGCCCTGTATTCACGGCATCCGGTCCTTGTTGATGTAGCACGTTAGGCACACGCTGTTCTACCACAGCCGCCACTTCTGACGTCTCCGGGTGCATCGTTCCATCTTCTGTGTGTTCAGAGGGTTTCTTACCAAACATGTTACACCCCTTCAGAGTTAGAATCGGAAGAGGCTTGTTTTTGTGAACGCTTGCGATCAAACTTTGAGGTCACTTCATCGACAAATTGCTGAATCTGATTGGCAAGAGGAGAGTTACCCAACTCAAAAATAGAAGAGCCATTATTTTCTGCCCGAACCACAGTTTTAATGTCATTCGAGATGAAAAAATC
>CALJMC010000121.1 GCA_937982385.1 uncultured Rickettsiales bacterium
TTTATGTCCTGATGCACGCTCGAAATCTCTTGGATTAAGCGCTTCTTTGAATTTTGCACCACTACGGTTTATCACTACAGACACATCTGAACCATCGATGCCCTGAGGGCGCCATGTGTTCAATAGTCGCGAACAGTGCACAACCGACTTAAGCCATAATTGTGCCACCACGACGACATGGTCAGAAGATGTCAGCGCAGTCGCTACCCACCTATCCCACACATGAGGGATATCCAGCACGACATAATCATAACGCGATTGTAGCGCACTTAGCATATCACGTATCATATCAGGAGACACAACTGGCATAAAATGAAGCGAATTAGGTGCAGCAATGAGGTCAAACTTATCTTCATAGCTAACAACCATGCGCTGAAGCAATGTTGCATCTACACCGCGATCCGGATGTTCAAAAATATCTTTAATGCCATAAGGGGAGGCAACATCTAAGCTCTTCGCGATGATGCCGAATTGATAATCCATATCAACGAGGACAACGCTTTTACCTTTTTTATATAACGCATAGGCTGTATTCAGCGCCATTGTACTGGAACCATCTCCTGCACTCGCACCCATAAATGATAGAATATTGCCCTGCTTCGCATTAGCATTGTTGCCCGTTGGCAAAAAGATGCTGCGAATGGCCTGAGCATTGGCGGGATAGGTAAAATATTCACTCACGCCACGCGTAATAAGCGCACGATAAAATGCAATATCATTGGTCGCACCAACGACGGCAACTTTGGTTCCCATTTCGCACTGTTCAGCTAAATTATCTAGCTCGGGCAGAATCTCTTGCCCGGCACCGCCAATATCTAAGATTAAATATTTAGGCGAATAGCCATTATTACGAATAAATTCCGCACCATCTGCAGCGCTACCTACAACAATATTTGCTTGATCATACCCTAAAAGCTGCGCCACTTGATGGTAGCTTGCGGGGTCAACCTCATTGCCAACGACGGCAAGAACTGAGCTGTTTTTATCCATGTGTAAGGTCTCTTCTAATCAATAGATATTTTGCTGGCCTGGTAGTCTGCATCATCAGTCAATGCATCTTCACCGCTTAAATAACTATCATACGAGTTGAGCACACGGCGTGTATCGGGGTAACCTGCCAATTCAGGCTTAATGAATTGCTGCTTGTCTGACACCATTTGCACCATATTTGATGCAACAGAACAGCCAAATGTCGGATGATTTAGATTGTAAGGATTTACCGCATTATCAATATAACGATTTTCACAATCACGTGCCAACACGCGCTCATACATTAAGTTTACAACAGACTCACCTGATGAAACGAGTTCATAATCGACACCATAGAGATTCATCACCTCTTCAGCCGCTGCACAGAAAATATCTTCTTGATAGCAATAAAGCTCTGCACTTGATGGCTGATCAGCTTCAATCCAATCAATAAGCGCATCAATTCCCGCTTCTGAATCAATCGGCGCACTCATTGCCTCTGATGACACATCAAGTAATGACTCTGGTGTACCACGACTGAAGTAAGCATCAGATGGAATTTGACTGCACCCGGTCAGTAGCAATGCCGGCACAATCACTTTTAAAATAAGTTGTTTCACGTTTTTCACCCCTAATCTACCATAAATCCAATTGGTCCCTCAGCCTGAGGCATCTGAGACAAACGATGTGTTTCTTCTGACGTCGCACCCAAAGCACCATAGAAGAAGCTATCCATAATACTTGCCGGTCTGAAATCATCAGTTGGCATTTTCACATCATTTGATGCCATTGGGTCAACAAGATATGGTGTGACAGCCAGTACAAGCTCTGTTTCTTGACGCTTAAAAGATGAACTGCGGAACAATGCGCTGAGGATCGGAATTTCTCCTACACCCGGCAGCTGATTAATGCGCGACACGACATCATCTTGAATCAACCCTGCAATCATAAAGCTTTCACCCGGTGCCAGCTCGACTGTTGTCTCAGCGCGACGCACATTCAATGAGGGCACATCAAAGCCATTTATTTCAACCGTAGTGTCTTCATTAATTTCGGACACTTCAGGCTCGACAGAAATTCGAATACGATTTTCGCTCAACACAAACGGTTTGAAGTTCACTGATACACCAAACGGCTTATACTCAATAGCAATCGTACCCAGATCCTGAGGCACTGGAATTGGGAACTCACCACCCGCCAAGAAACGTGCTTCTTCACCAGACATCGCCACCAAGTTTGGTTCAGCGAGCGTCTTAAACAATCCATTTTGCTCCAGCGCATCCAAAATGCCAGCAAACCCGTTACCACCAAGACCAATAGCACCAAAAGCATCATTGGAAAGCGCATCAAACGTTCCCAGAACACCACCTGTCGGATCAAACAAATCCAAACCCGCGCCGGCACCCAACTGGAAGATAGCACTACCATTGCTCTTGAGCGACTGGAAGTTGACACCCATCTGCCTTAGCGTTGTACGACGAATCTCACCAACACGTACACGCAACATCACTTGCTGCCCGCCCGTAACGGACAAAAGATTGAGTATTCTCGAAGGCGCGCCTTCTTCGTCAGCGCCAGCAGCATTCGGCCCATAAGCAGGAGACACAAATTCTTCTACAATTTTAACGGCGCGCTCTGCGGCAGATACACTGCCCACTTCACCTGTGACGGCAATGTTAGAGTTGACCATCTTAATATCTACATTTTCGTATGGAAGAAAATCTTTGATCGCCTTTTTAATCGCCGGCAAATCATACCCAACATTAACATCAACACTACGAACCAATTTGCTGTCTTTGTCGAACACCTTAACAACAGTGACCCCAAGACCTTTACCAATAATAGATACGCTTTTTTTACCGTGAACATACACATCTGCGATGTCAGGATTAGCGACAATAACTTCACTCATCTCAACCGGCACCTCTATCAACTCTGAGCGTCCCACTGGGATAGAGAGACCTGCTGCCTCGGCATCAACCAACAATCCCGATAGGGTCATCGTAATTACTATCGCACCGCACCATAGTTTTTGTATATATTTCATACGCTTATCTACCTATTGTCACTTTATCAACATTGTACAACTTTAAAACATATATAGACTATTACCAGCTAAATCAAACATCATCGCTGCTCAGTTGAAGAAAATGCTCCAAGTGTGCTTAATGCATCTACAATTTTCTTGGATTTACTCTCCACCTCTTCCACTTCTGTGCCGCGAATAATCTTCACAATATCTTTTCCTGCATCTTCCTCTTGGTCTGCTTTAAACTTCGCTTTTGCAGCAGCAACCTTCTCGTATACATCACTTTTTGTAATGTCTTTTTGATGCGTCACACCTGTATCAATGTCGCCCTTTGCATCAATGCCGCGCATTGCAAGCGATACATACCCCACATCCTGCGCCAATCGGATTTGCTGCGCTTGATCGAGTGTTACTTCCAAACTCACGCTTGAAGGTAAATCAATTTTCTCATCAGGGTCCGTTTGCTCAGACGTAGCACGCTGGTCCACTGCCAATATTTTAAGGCCCTGCAATAGTGTCTCCGTTACTGTTTCTTCAACCACTTCGCCCTGCCCGTCTAGCTCTTCACTCGGAATGGGGTGCGTTATCATCACATCAACATAATCGCCTGCTGCCATAAAACCCGCCAAGCCGGCTACACCATCAGTAGAAATAGTCATCATACGTTTGCCATCAGACAATGCCGCCGCCAAAAACCCTGGATCACCCGGATTCGCAAGCTTAGACATAATAAGAGGCTCGCCTGGTTGAAAATACGAACGCGAAATCATGCCAACTGCTTTTTGGCTGTCGCCACCCGACGTAATAAAATTACCTACAACTAAATGCTCTGGCCATGGCTGAACATCAAGCATGCTCGCTTCAATTTTCTCGCCTACATTAATGCGGCGGGAAGCCACAAGGACTTCGACTTCTTGGAAGTCTGGTTCTTGTGTCGTAACCACTCGCACAGGGTCAGATGTACCTGCATCCATTTTGTTATACACAAACATAAACGCACCCAATCCGAGTGCTAACGCTATAATGAGACCGAGATATTTCATAAGACAACCTGTTTTGTTATATTACATTTTAAAGGTGCATAATGCGAAAACATCACGCAGAAACTCTATCCATGTAACCTGATAACTCTTAATATTAGGTTAAACTAAACCACTCTTAACTAAGCTTAGGTTAAGTAAAAGGATGCAACTGGGTCAAGGAACCTGACTTAATAGCGCCAATTCAACTGCTTGCTTTTAGTTGTCTGTGACAAAATTATCCTCACAAAGGCATCATACTATCACTTGAGTTGGAATCATTCTGTGATATAAGTCGCTTACTTTTCTGCAATACACACATGCGTGCGTGCAACGACGTACGGAATACATAGGAAACACTATTACAATGCGCGAAACGATTCTTATCCTCGACTTAGGTTCTCAAGTAACAAAACTCATTGCACGACGCGTACGCGAATGCGGAGTCTATTGTGAAATCATTCCCTTTAATGCAGCGCCCGAACGCATCCGCGCGATGAAGCCAATGGGTATCATCATCTCTGGCGGCCCAGCATCCGTGCACGTCGAGAGCTCCCCACGTATCAGCCCTGTCGTGTTTGATATGGATGTTCCAGTACTTGGCATATGTTATGGCCAACAGCTTATCTGCGATATGCTTGGCGGAAAAGTAACACCAGCTGACCATCGCGAATTTGGCCGCGCCGAAATTAACGTCGTGGCTTCTTCATCACTCTCAACAGGCGTCTGGGAAAAAGGATCTTCACACACCGTCTGGATGAGCCATGGCGACAGAGTTGATAGCATCCCTGTAGGGTTTGAAGTTATCGCCTCCACCAAATCGGCACCCTTCGCAGCCATTGCTGATGAGAAACGCAAAATATACGGCGTACAATTCCACCCTGAAGTCACCCACACTCCTGACGGTGCAGCGCTGATTAAAAACTTTGTCATTAATATCGTCGGCTGTAAAGGCGATTGGAACATGGCAGACTTTATGGGCACCTCTATCGCAGCCATTCGCGAGCTGGTCGGCACAGGCAAAGTCATTTGCGGTGTCAGTGGCGGTGTTGACTCCTCCGTAGTTGCCGCATTACTCCACAAAGCCATTGGCGACCAGCTCACCTGCATCTTTGTCGATACAGGCATGCTCCGCTTGAATGAAGGCGAACAAGTCAAAGAGCTCTTCGCATCCCATTTTAATATCCCCCTAACCTATGTCGATGCGAGCGCACTCTTCTTACAGCGCCTAGAAGATGTTTCCGACCCAGAGCGCAAACGCAAAATTATTGGCGAAACCTTTATTGACGTCTTCGAAAAAGAAGCTGAGCATATTGGTGATGCAAATTTCTTGGCGCAAGGCACACTCTATCCTGATGTGATTGAGTCTGTTTCTTTCACCGGCGGCCCAAGCGTTACCATAAAATCGCACCATAATGTCGGCGGATTGCCAGACCGCATGAATATGTCACTGGTCGAACCTGTACGTGAACTCTTCAAAGATGAAGTGCGTTTGCTAGGTCAAGAACTCGGCATGCCAAAAGATATGGTCGGGCGCCATCCCTTTCCAGGGCCAGGCCTAGCCATTCGTTTGCCCGGTGAAATCACGAAAGAAAAACTCGATATTCTACGTATTGCGGACTCTATCTATATAGACGCCATTAAAAAGGCTGGGCTATATGATGAGATTTGGCAAGCATTCGTGGTGCTAATGCCAGTTAAAACAGTTGGTGTCATGGGTGATTCCCGCACCTATGAATATGCCTGTGCTTTACGCGCTGTCACTGCTATTGATGGTATGACTGCAGATTTCTATCATTTCGATCATACCTTCTTGGCAGATGTTGCAGGGCGCATTATTAATGAGGGGCGTGGCATTAACCGCGTAACCTATGACATAACCAGCAAGCCTCCGGGCACCATCGAATGGGAGTAACATTATGGTAGACCATCTCATATTGGAAGTAGACGACGAGCTACGCCGCGAACGAATGCAAAAACTATGGCAGCGTTTTGGTCAATATGTTGTGGCACTTAGTTTCGCCATTATATTGGTGACCGCTGCCATTGTCGGCTGGAAAAGCTACCAAGACTCCAAAAATGAAGGATGGACATCAGAGCTGCTTGCAGCACAAAAACTCATCACAAGCGCAAAACCATTGGATGCGATGGATGTGCTCAACCCACTGATGGAAAGTGCCAGCCCTGAAATTTCAACATTGGCACGCCTATGGTCTGTGCAGCTTTTGGCCAAAGAAGGTAAACGCACGGAAGCAAAAGCATTGGCAGAGGCAGCCAACCTCACCAAAACACCAGAGCCATATCGTGATATTCTAGCGCTCTATCAAACTATTCTTGGTTCTGAGAATATTGAAACACTTGAAGACAGCAAATTCTCGGGCCTCATGAAAGAAGCGGAAGCCATCAATTTGCTGGAAAAAGACGAGGCTGCCGCCCGCACCATTCTGTCCTCCATCGAAGAAAACGCCCTGACATCCTCTGCGCTGAAAGAGCGTGCCATGCTGATTGGCTCCACATTGGAAAGCAACTAACATGAGCGCATTCACACATACAAAGATGCTGCTTACGGCAGGCCTCACAACACTGCTCTTAACCAGCTGTAGCCTTTATAACAAGGGCGCATCTGAAACTGAGGCAACTGTTGAAGAAATTGCAGCAGAAAATAATCGCAGCAGCAAACGTATCCCTATTTTACTACGCCGCAACCATGTCGAAATCGACGCCTCGCTCGCAGATATTGATATCGTATTGCCTTCTGCCGACACACTTGGTTATTGGCGTCAAATGGGTGCATCTGCATCACATTCATTAGAACATCTCAGCAGTACATTAGAGAACAATATATCCCTCAGTGCTAACGTTGGTAAAGGCAAGGGCTGGGCAGGACAATTTATCCCCGCGCCTATTGCTTCAGCAGATCATATTTTCGCCATCGATGCGAAAGGCGCCATCACAGCACATGCCACCGCGAACATAACGGATATTGCATGGACCAACCAGTCACTCGCCCATGATGATAGCGGACTCGCGGGCGGTGGACTCGCCCTCACGAAATCAACCATTGTGGCGGTCAACGCCCATGGCATGATTGCAGGCATCAATAGTGACACTGGCGAAGAACTCTGGACACGCAACCTCCGCACCCCTGTACGTTCTGCTCCCGCCATCTCGCAAGGCATGGTTATCATCTCAACCGCTGGCAGCGAAACTATTGCACTTGATAACCGCAATGGTCGCATCATCTGGAAGCATCGCGGCATTCAAGAAGTGACCAATATTCTCAGCTATGCCACTCCTGCCATATTGGGCAATATCGTGATCGCCGCCTATCCTTCAGGTGAAATTTTCGCCATTCATCGCCTCACGGGTAAAGCTTTATGGGCAGACTCCCTGCTCGTACCACGCCGCACTTCTGCACTTGGTAACTTCACAGGCGTCACCGGTAACCCCGTAATTGCACGTAATGTCGTGTTTGCCGCAAGCAGCAATGGCTTAATGGCCGCCAACTCGCTCAATAATGGGTTGCGCTTATGGGAGCATGAACTCTCATCCTACAACACGCCATGGATAGCAGGCCGTTTTATGTTCGCCATTTCCTCTGACCATAAGCTCATAGCAATTCACGCATCAGACGGACGCATCAAATGGATACATGACCTCAATAATAGCGATGCTAACGCAGGACGCTTTATGGGTCCCTATATCATCAATAATGACATTGCTGTGATCAGCGATTCAGGAAGATGGATGACGTTCGACCCCAAAACAGGTGACTTCATTTCTGATGAACGTCGCTTAAAAGGCAATGCCTTCTCACAGCCTATCATCCTAGAGTCGGGTGTAGCCTATGTCGATAATGACGCAAAACTACATCTAATGAAATAAGAAAAAACATGACCCAAAAACTGAAAAAACTCGCCATCGTAGGACGTCCAAACGTTGGAAAATCAACCTTGTTCAACCGTTTCGCGGGGCGCAAACAAGCCATTGTAGATGACCAGCCGGGTGTCACGCGTGACCGCAAACTCGGCAATGGCAGCGTTGGTGATCTCGAATTCGAAATGCTCGACACGCCAGGTTTGGAATCCACCGATAATGAAAGTCTAGAGGGACGCATGTTCCAACAGAGCATGAAAGCGCTCGAAGAGGCTGACCTCGCGCTGCTCGTCTATGATGCAATCGAAGGCATTACCCCACGTGATGAATTTTTTGCACGTATCATCCGCAAAACCTCTGTGCCCGTCATTCTCGTCGCCAATAAAGCAGAAGGAAAAAAACTTGAAGGCAACATCGCTGATGGTTTCCGCCTAGGCTTTAATGAGCCCATTGCCATATCCGCCGAGCACGGCGAAGGACTCGCAGAACTTTATGATGCGCTCTTTCCTCATCTTGATAATGGCGAAACAGTCGTGGCAACCAAGAAACAGAAAAAATCCGACATACTTATTGCCGCAGGTGATGAGGAAGATGATTTTGATGAGGAAGCCCCTCTCCATATCGCCATCGTAGGACGCCCAAACGTTGGAAAATCAACCTTGATGAACACTTTGCTTGGCGAAGAACGTATGCTGACAGGTGCCGAAGCAGGCATCACACGTGATGCCATCACCGTCCCCTTCAACTATAAAGGTCGCGCAGTCAAGCTGGTCGATACTGCAGGAATGCGCCGCAAATCTCGCGTGCAAGAACGCTTAGAGAAAATGTCTGTGGGCGAATCCACCCATGCCATATGCTTTGCCGAAGTGGTGATGCTGGTACTCGATGCCACACAGCCGCTCGACAAACAAGATAACACCATCGCCGCACTGATTGAGCGCGAAGGACGTGGCTGTATTATTGTCCTAAATAAATGGGATATGGTTGTTGAAAAAGACGCATTGCTTGAAAGCCTCCGCGACAAAATGACAGATGTCATGCCGCAATTCAAAGGCATCCCGCTCGTGCCTATCAGTGCCATCAACAACAAAAACATCGATAAAATGATGCAGGCTTGTTTTGAAATTCACAAACTCTGGAACACACGTATCCCCACCAGCGAGCTAAATCGTTGGTTGGAAGATGCGCTCTACACCCACACCCCGCCCCTCATCAAAGGCAGACGCTTCAAAATTCGCTATGCCACGCAAGCCAAAACCCGACCGCCTACATTTGTGCTCTTCTCAAACCAGAAGGGTAAAGAAACCAACGGTTATGCGCGCTACCTCACCAACCATCTACGTGACGTGTTTAACCTCCCCGGTGTGCCGCTCCGCCTCATTTTGAAGACGGGTGAAAATCCTTACGCGAAGTAAACAAGCACCAACTTACTGCCTGCCAATACTCAGAACAACACAACCTAACGGGACGGAGAAATCTCTAGTTCCTCGGGCTCATAAAGCCGCAATGCGGCATAATATAGATCTTCATAGCGCTCTCTGTGCAACATTACGAAGGCGTTGCTAACCCCGGCAGCAATCCCTGCCATAAGACAATCAAAAACCCAAATGCGATAGCGATACCATAGGGCACGGGTGCGTCTTTTTCCAAAATACGCGGTATACGCGCAGTACCAATAGTTTTGCCTGCAATCCAACATCCTATCGGGCGTCCAATAATAAGCAGAAGAGACATAACCCCGCCGATAATCGCCATATAGATTACAAAATGCACGGTGTGAATTTCCCAGCCGCACCACAGCCCGCAAGCGGCGAGCAGCTTGCCGTCCCCGGCCCCTGCTATGCCTAAGGCAAAAATGGCGTATCCCACTGCGAGCAATGCTAGCATCGCGTAAATTCCACCCAACCAGTCAACATTTGGCGTCGAAAATACAAATGCGACATACATAACCGTAAGCATCCCCACCACCGCATTGGGGATTATATATTTCAGTGCGTCATAAAACATAACGGCAACCATGAATAATGTCAGAAGTAGGTGAAAAAGCATCAGCTATGACCTTATAATAACTATAATCCAACATTTAATATGCTCCCTATTAATATTTATGCAAGTTTTTGCTGCTATGATTAAATCTATGGTCTCATTTCTTATGTCATTGTTGTTCATCTACGGATCCGTCATGGTGATACTTTTTTTCGCTCAGCGGAAAATTATGTTCCTGGCCGAGCGCGCTGATTTGGAACCTGCAAACTTTCATGCTGAGCGCATGACAAAACATCGCCTCACCGCGCATGATGGCACAGACATAACGGCATGGTTTAGTGCTGCAAATGTTGGAAAACCAACCATCCTCTATTTTCACGGCAATGCCTCACATATCGGTGCAGAATATCGCGTGATACGTTATAATCGTATGATAGATGAAGGCTATGGCGTGCTTGCCGTCAGCTATCGCGGCTATGGAGACTCTGATGGCAGCCCTACCGAACAAGGACTCTATCAAGACGCCCGCGCAGGAATGCATTTCCTGCATGAACAGCATCATTTACGTAATCAAGATATTTTCTTGATGGGTGAATCAATGGGCTCAGGCGTAGTTAGCCAACTCGCTACAGAATATGACGTCGCGGCGGTAGTGCTCGACTCGCCGTATTTGTCAGTCATTGAAGCCGCTAAAGTGAACTACTGGTGGCTGCCCGTAGATTATTTGCTGCGTGACCGTTTTGACTCATGGAAAAAGGTCGGACGCATCACCTCTCCCATCACCATTATCCATGGCGATGCAGATATGGTCATCCCCATCGCACAGGGAAAACGCCTTTTCTCGCTCGCCAATGAACCTAAAAAGCTGGATATCCTTGAAGGCGTAGGGCATGTCGATGCCCATCCTGACATTATCATCGAGGAACTAACACGCCTCACCGTCGAGTATTTTTAGGCTTCATTAGCGCCTTGGCGCAGGCAATGAGCCATTATTAGGCGCTGGCATATAATCCCCTAACATATCTACTTCTTTAGCCGGCGTCGCTGTCGCGGCACCTAAGCTCTTCGGCTTTACTAACTGCTTATGGTCCGCAGGAAAAGAAGAAGTGAAGGGATATTGTGACATCACTGCAAGGCTTTTACCTTGCATATAACTACGCCCCGCAGCAGCATTATCAATCAGCCTTACAAGCATCTCGCCTTGGTCTTGAAACATTGCTCCACCACTATTAAGTAAATCACCAAACTTAAATCGTTCAGACTGCCAATTAAACTCATAATCACCAATATAGTTCACATGCTGCGCTTTGGTATCGATATAGAAATCGCTAAATTGGTATTTGCGAGCCTTATTATATAAGACTTTATACTCTGAGCAATGTAGGGCATTTATATACACTCTATCCGCTGAAGACTTATATACATAATAACCCGTATTTTTATCAAATTGACGATGAAGCTCTGGCGTATTTTTATCTGACATAGACAAGAAACAATGCAGCCCAAACCCACCATCGACTTTTTGTCCATCAAATACAGGTTTTGCTTTAACCAAAATGAGGCGCTCCTGCGCCTCAAGTGTATTAAGCTCCTTATCACTCAACACAATACAACCTGATGTCATCATCAACACAACAAACATCACCCCGTAACGACTAACATTTCTCATCAACTTCACCCTTCAATGTTTGAATTTCTTCATCAATAATTTTAATTTGGTTATCTAGGCCACCCTTACCCGACAATGTATCTTGCCCAATAGCATGTGTTCCAAATGTGAGCAGTCCAGCCAAGGCAACATCTTCCATAAAAGATGTTTTTTCACGTGCTGCATATTTTGATTCTTTTAACCTATCTCTATATGTTATTTCATCTTCCAACTGCGCACATGTCATATCGGCGTAATCCACCTCGTCATGCACATGCTTTTTAGAACACGAACACAAAAGAACCAGCACAGCAAAACTACAAAATCTATACATAATAATTAAGCTATAAAAGTTTATTTCATCGCGCAATCATATTCTTTACAATTGGTTCAATAGCACTTGCATATCTTCCGCCAACGGACAATCAAAACTCACAGCTTCGCCCGTGGTCGGGTGAATAAAACCAATGCTGCGCGCATGAAGCGCTTGGCGGGTAAAGCTCGCAATGCTGTCAGGAAGCCCTGTCAGCCCCTTTTTTCCATATGCTGGGTCACCAATCAGCGGATGACCAAGATGTGCCATATGCACACGGATTTGGTGGGTTCTGCCCGTCTCTAATTTGCATTGCACATGAGTGAGCGCGAGCAAGCGTCCATCCTTCGCATCGGTATGATAGCCATCAATCACAGTATAATGTGTACGAGCTGGCTTTCCCTTCTCTGGCAGTACTGCCATTTTCTTGCGGTCTTTGGGGTGGCGACCAATATTCCCCTCAATAGCACCCTTATCCTGCACAATATCACCCCAGACGATCGCTTCATAGAGTCGTGACAAACTACGGTCTTTGAGCTGTGCGGAAAGCTTCTCATGCGCTTTGTCATGTTTTGCAACCACCATCAACCCACTCGTATCCTTATCGAGCCGATGCACAATCCCTGGACGAATCACCCCACCAATGCCCGACAACGAATCACCACAATGATGCAGCAATCCATGCACCAAGGTGTAATCATAGTTTCCTGCTGCAGGATGCACTGTAAGTCCTGAGGGCTTATTGACCACCAGCAAATCATCATCCTCATAGAGTACGTCCAGATCCATCGCGATCGGTTTGATATGCCATTCATCAGGCATCGGAACGTTCAGGGTGTAGCTCTCGCCTTCTTTGACCTTGCGCGATACAGAGCTAACCACAACCCCGCGCAACATCACCTGCTGTTTTTCCACCAAGCCTTTAATGCGGCTGCGCGATAAATCTACCGCTCTGAGTGCCAAATACGCATCGAGGCGCATTCCCGCCTCAGCGCCACATACTTCAAAAACCTGCTGCGCTAGCATAGCTTCTATGTTATCAGTCTGGTTCATAGTAAGGAGGCTTTCATGAATGAAGGTGGTTTGAAAATATTAAAAGGTGCCGTTATCATGGGCGGCGTATTGCTCGTGGTCGCCACTATAATGCTGTTTGTCGTTCTCGCCAAGAAGATTGGTACGAGCGAAAAATCTTCGTGCCTAGAGCAACCAGTGCAAACACTACCAGAAGGTGCCACGGTCATGCATATGCAAGTCGAGCGCGATATGCTGCATGTCATGGTCGCCTATGACGAGGAACAATTTGAAGTAATCACCATCAACCGCTGCTCTGGCGCAATCATAAAATCTACTTTTATTAAGACAGAAAATACCCCTCCGCCGTCTATGCCCTTTGGCTAGGGATAGGACTTAGCCCGCTAGCTTTTCAAATTCTGCAACGTGAAGCGTGCGTGTTGGGAAAGCCATTTCAGCATTATGTTCGGCAATAATATCTGCAATTTTTAACAGCACATCTTGTTTGATTTTATGGAACTTTATCCAGTCTTTAGTGTGCGTGAAAGTATAGACAAAGAAGTCACAAGACGAGGCATTAAACGCGTTAAAATGCACAATCATCGTTTGCGAGTCGTCGATTTCCGCATGTGCAATGAGCATAGTACGTACCGCATCCGTAATCGATTGCATGTGCGAAATATCATCATAACGAATACCAATGGTTTCATGAATCCGACGATGGCTCATGCGTGACGGGTTCTCCACCGCCACCTGTGTAAACACAGAGTTGGGAATATAGAGCGGGCGCTTATCAAAAGTACGGATGGTCGTCATGCGCCAGCCGATTGCCTCAACCGTACCCTCCATTTCACGGTCTGGTGAGCGAATCCAGTCGCCAATATCAAACGGGCGATCGAGATAGATCATCATCGCACCAAAGAAGTTGGCGAGCAAATCCTTAGACGCAAACCCCACCGCCATGCCACTAATACCGCCAAATGTGAGTATGGCATTAATTGAATAGCCGAGCGTTTGTAGCACAATCAGGCCAGTGGTGATGAAAATAGATGCTTTAAGCAGATTCGTCACCGCGTCTATCGTGGTGAGGTCAACATCCTTACCCTTTTGCTTGCGGCTTGCGACAATGGCCTTAGCCCCGTTTTTGGTAAATCTGAGGAAGGTCCACCCGACAATAAGAATGAACAGCACTTCGCGGATCTTAGGTATGGCGGCGAAAATGGCCGACTCAGCATGCTGGTGGATAATTTCGGCAGCAATGCTGATACCAACCAGCCAAATGATGACGCGAATGGGGCGACGAATCGCCACCACAAAGGCATCATCAAACAGATTATGCGTTGTATGTAATTTTTTCTCTAGGCGACCCAGCAGTAAACGCGAGATATAGCTGAGTGCCAATGTAATGAACACAGTAATAAATACATAGATCATCCAACTGTTTTCACCAGTTCCCAATTCGCTCAAACCTAGTTTTTCTAACCAATTATAGTCCATGATATCCTCGAGATTATAATATCCCAATGCTTGCATGAGGATAGTTCAGTTGACGATTTTGAAAGGATAATATAGCAGGATTTTGCACTACACCAGCATCAATATTAATAGCTTTTCGGATAGTGTCATCTGTCTGTCAGCTGGCGCGCCCTGCTATCATGATAGGCAAATAGACAATAAGTGCTGCTGAGATGGCACGAGAAGCGCTTTCCCATAAATAACTTGGCGTGTGATCTACCGCGTAATAATCGGTCATTCCCACCTTAAACATTGGGTCATCAAAGGTGGTGGGTTTCGCAAAAAAGAACCCCATACCCTCGTCACAACTTATATCAATAATAAGGCAGTCCCGTTTGAGGCACGATGCCTCTTCTTTGGTCACGAAATCAAACGGATGATTAGGGTCTTGAAATGTTCCATTGATGATGATGTCTGATTCACTAATAAGCTCCGTTAAGGGGCGCTCTGTGCCATCATGCTCGATGACTGTCATACGCGACTTGCCTTCACCGCCCTCTATGAGGCGGATATAGTGGCAATCTAATATCTCCTCACGCACCTCATGGTCAGGGCGCTGAATACATATGGTAATATCACGAAATCCGTGTGCCTTAAGTGCGTAGATAGCACCACGACTCACCGCACCAAAGCTGAAGATAATCACTTTACGTTGATTACCATAATGCCCATCAATACCTTTGAGTTGCAACGCATGCAACACAGCGCAATAGCCGGCTAGTTCGTTGTTTTTGTAAAAACTATGACGGCCCATTTCTCCGCTAGGTTTCCACACAAACATATCTTCAAAGGCAATCAGTGTCTGCTTGCGATCGATGGCTGTTTGCGTAATGGCACGTTGCTGGGCACAATGTGGATAGCCCCAAAGGGTGCCGCCGGTATGGAGTTCTTCTAAGTCTTTAAGTACGGGCTTGGCTATAATCGCGACATCAGACGTGGCGAGGATTTCACTGCGTGTGGCAATGCCGCCGACCTGCGCCGCAATCTCAGCGTCCGTAACGCCAAAGGGATCACCATAACCTTCTTCAAATGTTAGTTGCTGTCGAATCTGTTCTGGAAGTCGGGATAAATGATCGGGATGAATGGGAACGCGGCGTTCATCCTTTTTCTTTGAAGTTCCAATTACGCCTATCGTCAAATTCGTGGGGTCATTTTTTTTCATGCACAACCCTACTACGTCTCATCACCTCCCGATAGCTAATAAGATATTATTATTTTTCTGAGGCTTATTAAGTTGCAAAACTTACAAATACTCACCAGCCTTATGGTGCGCGATAGGGCCATGCCCTTTGCCAATCTGAGGAGCGTTCTCAATTGCTAGCTTTACAAAACGATGTGCTTTTTCAACTGCTAAAGCGATCGTTAGCTCACTATGTATAAGCGTTGCCACAGCCGAGGCATAAGCGCAGCCCGTACCATGCGTGTGTGACGTATCAATGCGTTCAGACTCAAACCAATGCGCTTCACCATCTTCATCTAGCAACAAGTCTTTAAGTGTTGCACCGGTGCCGTGTCCACCTTTTAGCAGCACTGCCTTTGCGCCTAGCTCTTTAAGCGCCTGCGCCATTTCTATCAGCATGTCATCACTCGGGTTATCACCAAGCGTTACAGCTGTCAGCGCTTCAGCTTCTGGAAGGTTCGGCGTAAGAACCGTCGCCATCGGAATCAGCCTAGTTTTTAATGCTTCTATAGCTTCTTTCTGCAAAAGTGGGCTACCACCTTTAGCAATCATCACAGGATCAAGAATAAGCGGAATATCAGCATCCGCCAGCCTGTCTGCCACCGCCTCAATAATCTCCGCAGAATAGAGCATACCTGTTTTAATACTGTCAGCCCCTATATCACTCAACACTGCATCTATTTGCGCTACTACGAAGTCTGCAGGTGCAGCGTGAACAGCTGTGACACCTTGTGTGTTTTGCGCAGTGAGTGCGGTGATAGCTGTGGTGGCATAACCACCAAGCGCGGCAATCGTATGCATATCACCTTGGATGCCTGCTCCACCACCTGAGTCAGATCCTGCTATAACTAATATACGTGGAAGCTTCATATAACGTCTCTCATCATTATCCGTTTAGCTTGTGCGCAAACAGCATCTTTGCACGAGCTCTCAGCCAACAGAGTTGTCGCATATTATCGAGCGCAGGAGTGCGAGCAGACGCAATCAAATAACCTACGCCGCGTTTTTGCCCTGAGATTCAATAAGGTCAGCGACTTCGTCTGCCATCGCATGAATACGCGTCTCATCTTCGCCTTCAATCATAATACGGATGAGCGGCTCCGTGCCTGATTTTCGTACAAAGATACGTCCACCACCACCAAGCTCATCTTCAAACTTCGCTATCATTCCTTTAACTTTAGCATCACCCAGCGGGTCGCCACCTTTGAAGCGAATATTCTTAAGCAACTGTGGCACGGGCTCAAACATACGAAGACACTCGCTCGCTTTACGTCCACGACTGATAATCGCGGCCAATGCTTGTAATCCTGCAATGAGGCCATCGCCCGTACTATTATAGTCAATCAGAATAATGTGACCAGATTGCTCTCCACCCACGCTTAAATCGCGCTCTTTCATCGTCTCTAGCACATAGCGATCACCGACGCCTGTACGAATCATATCAATACCGCGAATACGCAAATAGCGCTCAAGCCCAATGTTAGACATTTGCGTTACTGCCACCGCATCATTGCGTAGTCCACGCGTACGACTCCAATGAGTAATAATAAGCGCGAGCAGCTGATCACCATCAACCACCTCACCTTTTTCATCACATAACACCACACGATCTGCATCACCATCAAGGGCAATACCCAAATCAGCGCCATGCTCTTTGACCGCTTCGCACATCTTCTCGGGGTGCGTTGAACCACACCCCTCATTCACATTAAAACCATCTGGTTCATTGCCAATAGCAATCACCGTTGCACCGAGCTCCCATAACACTAATGGTGCAATTTTATAGGCTGCACCATTGGCGCAATCGACCACAATCTTCATACCATCAAGACGCATTTTGCGCGGCAATGTGCTCTTCACAAATTCGATATA
The DNA here is from genome assembly GCA_937982385.1 of uncultured Rickettsiales bacterium. Lineage (GTDB taxonomy): Bacteria > Pseudomonadota > Alphaproteobacteria > Rickettsiales > UBA998 > CALJMC01. Next base: position 17,419 of record CALJMC010000121.1, read on the forward strand.
ACGACCGACAGCATCATCAATGCGCTTCGCACGACCAAGCTTGTCAGGCGCTGCTAAATGCTCGGCCATATCTTCATCAAGGCGTTTCTCGATTGAAATCTCCGTTTCATCGGACAGCTTTAAACCGCTACCCGCAAAGAGTTTGATACCATTATCTTTAAAGGCATTATGCGAGGCAGAAATCATCACCCCCATATCCGCACGCATCGAGCGCGTCAGAAGCGCCACCGCAGGCGTAGGCATAGGCCCAACCTGAATCACATCCACACCAACAGAGGTGAAGCCCGCAACCAAGGCAGATTCAATCATATAGCCTGAAAGGCGGGTATCTTTTGCAATCACCACCTTGTTGCGATGCTCACCTGTCTTAAACTCAAGACCAGCCGCTTGGCCCACCTTTAGCGCAATATCTGCTGTCATTGGGAAGCTGTTTGCTTCACCACGAATGCCATCTGTACCGAAATATTTACGTGTCATCTTTCTCGTCCTTTTTATCTTTCTTCACCGCCGCCTTCTTCGGAGCGGTTTTTTTCTTCACCGTCTTACCCCCCGATGGCAAGCTTGATTTAGTAATCACGGGCTCATCATCTTTGTCTTTTTCGTCTGGGCGGATTTCTTTGCCATCTATCAAATCGTTGATTTCATCACCCGTCAGCGTCTCATATTTGAGAAGTGCTTCCGCTACCGTTTCATAAGCCCCGCTATTCTTAGTGAGAATATCGCGAGCTTTTTCTTCGGCCTCATCAACCAGTTTACGTACTTCTTCATCAATTTTATTTTGCATCTCAGGGGACACGCGCTGCTGATAGCCATTGTCGTTTTGCGGCGCGACGTTCACGCTACCAACTGCGTCCGTCATACCCCATTCTGTCACCATTGCTTGTGACAAGCGCGTAGCATATTGAATATCGGAGGATGCGCCGCTGGACACTTTTTCATGACCAAAGGTAATCTCTTCTGCAACACGTCCACCCATAGACACTGCAAGATCGGCATACATTTTATCACGCAAATAGGAAATCTTATCCGCCTCAGGCAAACGCATCACCATCCCCAACGCACGTCCGCGCGGGATGATAGTCGCTTTATGAATTGGGTCAGATGCAGGGCAGAACACGGACACTACCGCATGACCTGCCTCATGATAAGCCGTCATCTTTTTCTCTTCATCCGACATTACCATCGATTTGCGCTCAGAACCCATCATCACTTTGTCTTTGGCCTCTTCCATCTCACGCATGGTCACAACTTTTTTGTCCAGTCGCGCCGCCAACAGTGCTGACTCATTGACCAAGTTCGCCAAATCGGCACCAGAGAAGCCCGGTGTTCCGCGTGCTATGGTATGCGGGTCGATGTCTGGCGCTGTTGGAATATCCTTCAAATGCACATTCAAAATCGCCTCACGCCCTTTGATATCAGGATTCGGCACCGTAATCTGACGGTCAAAACGACCCGGGCGCAACAATGCAGGGTCAAGCACATCAGGACGGTTCGTCGCCGCCAAAATAATCACACCTTCATTGGCTTCAAAACCATCCATCTCAACAAGCATCTGATTGAGCGTTTGCTCACGCTCATCATTACCGCCGCCATGTCCTGAGCCACGATGGCGACCGACGGCATCAATCTCATCAATGAAAATAATACACGGCGCATTCTTTTTACCCTGTTCAAACATGTCGCGTACACGGCTTGCACCAACACCCACAAACATCTCGACAAAGTCAGAACCTGAAATAGTGAAAAACGGTACACCCGCCTCACCCGCAACTGCACGCGCTAGCAACGTTTTACCCGTTCCCGGGGGACCCACGAGCAAACAACCTTTAGGGATTTTGCCACCGAGTTTTTGGAATTTTCCTGGATCTTTAAGGAAATCAACAATCTCCTCTAACTCTTCTTTTGCTTCGTCAATACCCGCAACATCTTCAAACGTTTTACGTCCAGTCACCTCATTAAGCATTTTTGCACGGCTCTTACCAAAGCCCATCGCACCGCCACCGCCGCCACCTTTGCCGCTCATCTGGCGCATGAAATAAATATAAACCGCAATAAATAAGAAGGTTGGGAACATCCACAAGAATGCAGACCAGAATCCTGCACTATTATCATTATTCGCAGTGATTTTCACGCCCGCTTCACTCAATCTACTCACTAAATCAGGATAGTCAGGGGCATCAGTGCGGAACTCGGCATTATCGCTGAGTGTGCCTTCAATAGACGTGCCCGTTTCGACTGACTTATGAATAGTCACTTCCGCAACTTCACCTTTATCAACGCGTCCGAGAAAATCAGAGAACGCAATATTGAGTTGGTTGCTTTGCTGCATTCCACCTTCCATCGCTTTCACAACAATCATAAGTGTGACAAAGACGAAAAGCCAAATGGCAATATTTTTTCCAAAACTAGGCATATAGGAGACCCTTAATAACGGTGATTAATTAGCGAGATGTCGCTTTGCTGGTGAACTCAAAATCAGACAATAACTCTGCCTCACCATACTCTATATGGGGAACAGAAACCAAATTTTCAAGACGCCATAAAGACGGAAAACTATATAAAACCTGAAGCGGCAGCGTTGGCAACACAATATCCTCAGAGATAAGCTGCGCAATTCCGTTCTCGCCAAGCGGCCTGATAGTAAGCTCTTCCTGTCCATCCAGGCTGGCTTTAAAAGCAAAGCGCCCATCCCATACTGTGCTATTATCGCTGAGCGCAAGCGCTTCAACACGTTGCCATTCACGTGCAATATAGAGCTCGCCTGATGCTTCATCAGGAATAATAAGACAGCCATGCGCGGTTGTAGTTTTCTCCAACGTAGGAATCTGCTTGAGCAACGGCATAAGCGTCGCATCCCGCGGGGGATAGCCATGCGTTTTTCCCGACACTGTTTGCAGCAGCGTGCTGAGTGCCTGTTTATGAATTTCACGCGGCATATATTCATCACGCCACACCTCAAGGGGGATCGCGGTATACCCTGCATCATAGAGCTTCACATAGCTCGAGAGCCATGCATTAACTGATGTTTCCAGCACTTCATACGTAGACGATAATTTACCAATAACGGCACCCATGCGTTCAGGGGTAAGCCCCTCTTCTATGAGCAGCGGGATAATCTTTTTACGCAAGCGATTGCGGGTGAACTCTTCCTTCTGATTAGTCGGATCTTCAATCCATGCTTGATTCCGCTTTTCGAGCGTCGCAATAAGGGTCGCTTTTTTAACCGTAAGAAACGGACGCAACAGCACTCTTCCATCTGACTTTACAGAAACGGGATCCATCGCCAAAAGCCCCTTGATGCCACTGCCAGAGATAAGGCGCATCATAAAGGTTTCCATCTGATCATCTGCATGATGCCCGACAGCGAGCGTTTTTACATTATTCTCTGCACACCACTTCCACAATGTATCATAACGTGCATCACGCGCACGCGCTGGCAAGGATGCATCTACTAATATTGGTTTTTTGAAAGCGATAATATGATGCTCAACATCACGCGCTCTCAACCAGCCTGCGACTATTTGCGCTTCTTTAGCTGATTCTTCACGCAGACTATGATCAACTGTGAGCGCGATAAGCTGCTTGTCGTGTGCTTGACACCACTCACTGAGCAATAACGTCAGTGCCATAGAATCGGCTCCGCCGGAGACGCCCACAGCAATCCTCTCACCCGCTACATCACAGCGCATGAGAAGTGTTTCAACATTTTTCTTAGTGAGCGGTTCCGTTAACCCAGTGTCTGACATGACCATTTTTCCAGCTGCTCTTGCGCTTTTTGTGCCACCGCCTCAGGAGATGGATATTTCTCGACCAACTTATCTAGCACCAAACACGCTTCTGATGTTTGCGTCTCTCTCTCAAGCGACATGGCAAGCTTCAGCAAATTATCAGGCGCTTTATTGCCCTTTGGGTTTTCTTCAAATCCTTGGCGGAAATTATCAATCGATTTTTTGTAATCCTCACGCACATAATAGGTTTCACCCAACCAATAATAGACATTGCCACGCAATTCATCCTTAGGATAGCGCGTCAAAAAGCTGGTAAATACATCACCAGCTTCTTCATATTGCGCCTTATTCATCAAGCCAAATGCAAAATTGTAATGTTCACGCGGAGAAGAGAAGCTCGGTATCGTAAAAGAGCCACCATCATCATTGAGCAACGGTCTTTTCTTAATCGTTGGCTTCAGCATCACTTGCGGTGGCACGGGAGCTATAATAGCCGCTTTAGGTGCCGCTGGAATAGGATCGGAGATTTTGATTTGCATCTTTGGCGCATTGCTCTCAATCACCTTTGTTTTCGGTATAGGAGGCGATAATGGGTTCGGCGCTGCATCATCAATTTTTGGCGCCACTACGGGCACTTCAGCTGGCACATCAAGCGCAATGGAACCATCACTCATGGGAGGCACATCAAGCGCTACCGTTCCATCAGCAGCAGTGGCTATCGCTCCACCGCGGCCACGCTCAATTTCACCCAGACGATAATCAATGTCGCCACTCATACCATCGAGTTTTTTGTTCATGCGCTCAAGCAAATGCTGTGTGCGCTCATTGTCACCACGAATACGGCGCATCTGTTCATCGAGCGCATCAATCCGTGCTTGCGTAGATGCAGCACTTTGACTTGCCTGTGAGGGAAGTCCGGTTACATCAGGAGAACCTGAGAGCCCCTGCTTCTCGCGCAGTTCCATCATGCGCTGCTCCATTTTCACCATGCGCGATTCCATTTCACGCTCTGAAAAGCTTTTGGCCCCTGCAGCCTGTGCTGAAAAAATGACAGCAGATAGCGCAACGCTAGCCCATAAATATTTTGTTTTCATGATTCTCTCCCGATTGTCGCGAACTGTAATGCATATTTCATACCATACAGAAACGCCAGCGTGAAGAAGAACTTCACACTGGCGGTTTC
>CALJMC010000122.1 GCA_937982385.1 uncultured Rickettsiales bacterium
TCTCCACTCGTTTAACTATAAGCAGCAAGCTGGTTTTCCAGTAGAAGTGTTCTGCTCGGTTTGTGATGGTTCCAATGATCCTTGGGCCGATAAAGATCTGTTCGGGAGCTGTTCCTGCTTATGGCCGTGGCCTTAGGCATACGGCGCCCACTTGTAGTAACGGGCCTTATGCGACTTTCAGGTGCCCACGACCTATGCGGTTCACTTCATTTTTAATCATTTATTAATAAGCAGTGCTATAGTATTCCTTTTGTGAAGGAATAACTATGAATCGTGGCTTTAGTTTGCTCGAGTTATCCATTGTATTGGTGATTATTGGTCTGATTGCAGGAGGTATTGTCGCGGGGTCGTCGATGATTCGTGCCGCTGAGCTGCGTGCCGTCATTACAGAGACAAATCAATTTAAAATTGCTGTGCATACTTTTAGAGATAAATATTTAGGCATTCCTGGCGATTTAAAGAATGCAACAGCATTTTGGGGTAGAGATGATGCGTTATGCTCTACACATACTGGTACTGCATCGACTTCAGGCACCTGTAATGGTGATGGTGATAGCAGGGTAGGCTATGCAACGGTTGTTTCTACCCAAGGTGAAAACTTTATGTTTTGGCAGCATTTGTCTCGGGCGGAACTGGTGCAAGGTGAATACACTGGTGTTGCGGGTTCTGGTACGGGGTTTCCTGGGCGCGACGCAGTTGTTGGAGAAAATATACCTGCATCTAAGTTAAGCGGTGCTGGGCATACAATCGAATATGTAGCAGGTGATGCTGGTTGGGGATATAATGACATTGGCAATAAGATTTTTATAGGTACAGAAAATAGCACTGCTGCTGGAGGTCCAACCTGGTATCCATTTTTAACACCACAAGAAGCGTGGAATTTTGATAAAAAACGGATGATGGGAATCCCGCTTATGGGGGTGTGATTGTTTCATCAAGCTATTCTGGAACCCGCGTAACAACGGCGGTGGCAGCCACCACTGAATATAAGCTTGATGATGATAGTATCTCGTGCAATTTATACATTCAGGGTTTCTAACAAAAAAGGCGACATCTTCCGATGCCGCCCTTCCTTAGTATTTAGTCACGAGCTATTACTTCAATTCTTTGTATTTGAACTCAACTTCTACACGGCGATCGCGTGCTAGGCATGAAATGCGTTTTGCGCGTGAGTTCTCATCATTACAATCAGTAACAGAGTTAGACTCACCCAAGCCACGGATTTCAGCGACACTTGTATCGATAGTCACTAAGCGCTGTAAATAGGCCTCTACTGCATTTGCGCGACGCTCTGAGAGTGCAACATTATAGTCTGAGTTACCCATTTCATCGGCATAACCAATGATGTCAGCACGCTCGATGTTTTTCGCACCACGAATCGCATAGGCGAGTGAATCAAGTTTCGCACGTGACTCTTCAGTGAGGTCTTCATCATTAAAGTTGAAGTACACCGTGCGTGCTTCGCGTGAATCAATCAGGCTCTTAGTTGGAGGAGGCGCAGGAGCAGCTACAGGCTCTGGCTTTGGCGCGGGTGCGCACACATCAGAATTTGCATTCCATTTGGTACGGACGCAATTGCCCCATGAGTTGGTTAGAGTGTGCTCACGCTTATCGAGCGCAGCATCCTGGGAGCCGCCTGCAGCGATGGCCGGAGCAGCCAATCCTAAGCATGTAGCACTCACGCTGATTGCCAACATTTTTTTCAATCCGTATGTCATAATAAACCTCGTTATTGTTATATAAAATAGATAGTTATGCTGAAAATAAGCATAAATCTGAACAAAAGATACGAAGTTTCAATTCAAATGTAAAGGCTTAAGCCGTGTACACTATTTCTGACGCGAACGATAGGCATCAATCTTGGCATTTAAGCCATTAGCATCCAATGCATGTGGCACCAATTCATCACCAATAATGAGTGTTGGTGTACCTTTGATGTCCAAGGAGCCTGCTAAGGCTGTGGTTTCTTCTACAATAGCCCATATCGCGGGGGTAGCGGCAGTCGCTTTGATCTTAGCAACATTGATGCCGACATCGCGGACATAACCATAGGCAACGGCCTCATCTACGCGTCCTTGATGGCGCATCATTTTGGTATGGAAGGCATAATATTTCTCGGGAGCTATTTTGTGCACCGCTTGTCCGATTGAAGCAAGCTTGTTTGAGAGTTCGCCAAAGATAGGGTATTCTTTAAACACAATACGTAGTTTGGTATCTTGCAGCATTTTGAGCTCTAGGCCACGGAACATCATTTTACATGCGCCGCAATTATAATCGAAAAACTCAACAATCGTTACGTCAGCATCTTTAGGTCCATGACTTGGAGAGTGCGGGTTATCAAAGAGTGGCTTCTGCATATCAAGCACCATTTGGCGTTGTTTTTGCGACTCGCGCTCTTTGGCACGGTCTTCAGCGGCAGTCAGAGACTTTACGACAACACTGGGATTATTAAGAATAAATGCTTTGATTTTGGCGTCCAGCTCAACATCGCTCAAATGAGCCTGTGCAGTGAAGGGAAGGGCGAGTAAAGCAGCGAGTGAAAGTGCAGTGAGTGAGCGTGTCATAAATAAATCCTGTAATAATGATGTCGTTGTAATGATTAGTTCGTTGATATTATAGCGAAAGTTACAGCGCTAGCCATCTTCTTTCTTGAGAGCTTGTTCGGTGGCAATCAATAAATCGCGCGCACGTTGCAATGCAGGACCAGTATTTTTTTCCTGTTCAAATATTTTAATGGCTTTTTCCGCCTGAGCTTTAGTTTGTTTCATATCATTAGCGAGAGATGACTTTTCCGCTTGCGCCAAGAACATATGTCCGTGCTTGCCTGCATGTCCGTACGCCTCGGTGAGCAGGTGCCATGTCAGTTCCATCGAGTCATCTTCATGTGCTGAGAACTCCAATGACTTGAGTGATTGTTGCAGTGCAGCAGTGTCTTTAGTTTTGCGATAGAGTGACAAGAGCGATTGCCCGTAACTCGTTTGAATAAGTGATTCTTTGGGTGCGAGTGCAACGGCTTGCTCATAGGCTGCAACAGAGTCTTCAATCTTACCATTTTCAAAGAGGACTTGTCCTTTAAGCTCATGCAAATATGGGTCGCGAGGGTTCTGTGCGAGCAAAATATTGATGTCCGCGAGTGCCGCGTGCAAATCAGGCAAACGATAAAGCGCAATCGCGCGTCTGTAGCGTTCCATAGTTGTAGGAGGCGTGGAGACTGCCTTAGCCAGAACCTCGGCGGGTTTTTCCATAAAGCCTTCAAGCTTGGCTTGTATCAGTGCAAGTGTGGGAATGAATCGTGATGACGCCGATTTCTTGGTGGTGTGCTTGCCTTGAATATATCCGCGAATATGCGCAATACGTTCCTTGCTCAGCGGGTGGGTGAGGGCGTAGGGATCAGCCTCCCCGCTGAGCCTGAGAGATTCTTCACGGCGCAATAATTCGAACATGTCGAGCATACCATTCGCAGGAATATTCACCCGCTCTAAATAGCCAAGTGCCGCCTGATCAGCATATTGCTCATGTGAGCGTGTGAAAGAGAGAATTCCGCGCTCTGCCACGCTTTGGCCAGCGCTGAGCACGCCGACTGCAGCATCAGCACTGCCAGCGGCAGCTGCCGCAGCACCCAGAATATAGCTTAAAATAACACCAATTTGTGCGCGTTTTAGTTGCTCTGTACCCAATGCTAAATGTCCGCCAGAAATATGCCCAGCCTCATGTGCGATAACGCCGAGCAACATATCAGGTGTTGTGACCGTTTGCAGCAGCCCCGTATGTAGAAACATATTATTTTCACCTGCGACAAACGCATTAATACTCGGGTCATTAACAATGAAAAGTCGTACAGATTTAGGGTCTAGGCTGGCGGCTCGCAAAATAGGGTCCATCATGGTGCGAAGGTGATGTTCAATCTCGGCGTCACGAATTAACCCGCGTGCCAAAACCATGTTAGGCGTGAGCATCAAGAGCGCACATAAAGCGTAGAAAAACGTACGAAAATAAGAAAAATTAGTTTTCATGATAGCTTTATGATATCAGATGCGCTCGCCTTATTAAAGATGTATTAAAAAGTTTTGAGCAAAGATTATGAGACAAACTGCCAATCGTGCGATGATTAAGCCATTTGAAGTGATGGAAGCCTTCCGTGAAGCTGAAGCGCTAGAGAGTGCAGGACGTGACATCGTTCACTTCTCCCTTGGGCAACCAGGAAGCACTGCGCCAGCCCCTGTTCTAGCAAGTGTTGCAGACGCATTGACTTCAGAAGCCTTCGGTTATACCGATGCACGCGGCATGCCCGCATTGCGTGATAAAATCGCTGAACATTATAAAAAACGCTATGATATTGACGTTCCAACCCACCGCATTTGTGTGACAGTGGGCTCATCGGCAGCCTATTTTCTCAGCCTGATAGCGACCTTTGAAGCGGGTGATAAAATTGCGATTGCCCGCCCATGTTATCCTGCTTATCCGCGGATGATGGAGGCGTTGGGCTTGGAGCCAGTTTATATTGATGTCGATGAAACGCATCGTTTTCAGCCGACATGGGAAATGATAGAGCCGTTAGTAGGCAAGGTGCAGGGGATGATTATTGCCTCACCGTCCAACCCTGCAGGAACGATTGTTCATGGTGATGAATTGGTGCGCATTGCGAAGGGCTGTGATGAGAATGGCATGCGCTTGTTGTCCGATGAGATTTACCATCATGTGAGTTATGGCGAGGAAGCTGCCACCGCGCTTACACACTCAGATAGTGTGATTACGTTGAATAGTTTCTCGAAATATTACCTGCTTCCAGGGTGGAGGCTCGGCTGGGCGGTGGTGCCAGAAACATTGGCGAAAACCTACGAGAATTTGCTGCAAAACTTCTTTATCTCACCTCCAGCACCCTCTCAATATGCCGCACTTAAGGTGTTTGAGCATATTGATATTTTAGAAAAAGAAGTTGAAAAATATGCAAGTAATCGTACGCGTCTCATGACCTTGCTGCGCGAGGCAGGCATTACAGAGTTTGTCGAGCCTGAGGGCGCATTCTATATTTATGCGAATATCTCCAGCCTCTCAAATAATGCCCAAGACTTTTGCCGTGCTATGCTCCACGAAGCAGGTGTTGCCGCCGTTCCCGGCAATGATTTTGATGAAGTCCGTGGGTATCATTATGTTCGGTTTTCCTTCGCAGGTTCTCCCGATGCAATAGAAGAGGGTGGCAAGCGACTGAAACAATGGCTACTTAAATAACTCTCATTTTCCGTCACCCCGTGCGGTAACACGGGGCCCCAAGAGGCAATTGTAATAGATGCCAAATTTCGTCAGTATGACGAGGAATATTAATCAACCACCTTGCGCCACCAGCCCTTTTTCTTCGGAGCTTTGGGGTCTACTGGCGTATCCTTTGCCACTTTTTTCGGTGCAGATTTTTGCGCAGCGGGTTTCTTCTCAGCCGGTTCCACGACGACTTCTTTCGCTGGAGCACTCTTCACCTCAGCTTTTTTAGCAACTGGTTTCTTAGGTGCAGTCGGCTTTTTAGCAGGTGCGTCAGATTCCGTCTTGGTAACTGTGCTAGATTCAGCCTTAGCAGGAGCTGCTTTGGGTGCATCATTTGCTTCGACTTGTGTGGAAGGTGCCTCAGATGATTTCTCATTCTCATTGGCTACATCATTGCGCGGGCCGCGTTCTCCGCGATTACCACGAGGTCCACGACGTCTGCGCCGACCGCGCGTAGTGCTGCCTTCTTCATTCGTGGTTTCGGTCTTGCCGCCTTCAACTGCTTCAGTTGGTCCAGCTTCCGCTGCACCTTCTTCTTTAGAGGTGTTATCGGCTTGTTGTGGCTTGTTATCACGGGTATTATTGCGAGGCTTTTTGTTGCGTCCACCGCGTGTGCGCCGTGGCTTCGCATTATCATTACGGTCAATATTTCCGTTATGTAAAATACGCTCAAGCGTATATTCCGCATTAGGGGATGGGTCTACTTTGATGGTAATTTCAACACCAGATTGCTTTTCAATATCAGTGATATGCTGACGTGAATGATTGAGCATATAGACTGCCAAATCATTATGCACGCTCAAGCGCAACTCACGATAATTGCCGCCTGCCGCTTCTTTCTCAAGCACACGAACGGCTTCGATTGCGAGTGACTCTGGTGAGCGCACCATGCCAGTTCCCTCACAACGTGGACACTGGCTAGAGGTGGTTTCAGCCATGCTTGGACGCAAGCGCTGACGCGACATTTCCATCAAACCAAAGGAGCTGATACGTGCCATTTGAATTTTTGCACGGTCAGATTTAAGCGCATCTTTCATCGCACGTTCAACCGCGCGACGATTTTTGCCCTGATACATATCAATAAAATCGATAACAATCAGTCCACCCAAATCACGCAAGCGCATCTGGCGGCCTAATTCTGCGGCAGCTTCGAGGTTTGTTTTAACGGCTGTTTCCTCAACATTGCGCTCAGATGTGGAACGCCCAGAGTTTACATCGACAGAAATGAGTGCTTCGGTTGGGTTGATATCGAGATAACCACCCGACTTCAATTTTGCACGTGTTGTATGAATGGATTGCAGCTGTGATTCAATGTCATATTCATAGAAGAGGGGGGTGTCCTCAGTGTAATGCTTCACTTTTGCAGCATGTGAGGGCATCAAAATCTTCATGAACTCTTTGGCAGTGTTGAACGCTTCTTCACCCTGTACATAGACTTTTTCAATGTCGCCATGATAATAATCGCGAATAGAGCGCTTAATCACATCACCTTCTTCATAGACGAGGGCGGGCGCGGTGGAGCTAATCGCTTCCTCACGGATTTGATTCCACAATTTAATGAGATATTCATAATCGCGTTTGATATCTGCTTTGGTGCGGTCAATGCCTGCGGTGCGAATAATCGCGCTGATACCGCGTGATTCTTTAAGTTCAGATGCAATTTCTTTCAAGCGCTTACGGTCATTGCGGTTGGAAATTTTACGTGAAATCCCTCCACCTTTAGAGGAGTTAGGCATTAGCACGCAATAGCGACCAGGGAGTGAAATATATGTAGAGAGTGACACGCCTTTATTGCCGCGTTCTTCTTTTACCACTTGTACAAGCATGATTTGACCATGCTTGATGACTTCTTGAATTTTATAGCGTTTGGTGAAATTACGATTCGATGATTTGCGTTGGTCATCAAGCTCTTCTTCATCATCCATCACTTCAACGTCTGAATTATTGTCGTCTGTATCATCGTCATCATCTGCAGCATCATCCGTAGGCGCGGCTTCTTTTTTGGTTGGCTTCTTAGCCGTTTTCTTGTCGTCAGATTCAGCATCAGTGTTCGCATCATCTTCAGCGTCTGGATCAGCCTTCTTTTTGCCTTTAGCTGCTGGTTTTTTCTTAGGCTTTTCGTCTTTTGTTTCGTCCTTAGTGTCCGGCTCTTCAACGATCTTGTCTTCTTCAGTCACCTCTGCACTGACAGCAAGGTCTTCACCTGCTTTGGCGCGTGCTGCAAAGCTGCGCTTGCGACTTTTCTTTGGCTTATCATCAGATGATCCTTCATCGTCAGCGTCAGCATTTTCGCTGTCCTCGTCCTCATCGTCACTCTTGCCTCGTGGCTTACGACGTGCATTGCGTTTTTCGTTTGCTTCTTCGCGTGCAGCCTCGCGTTTGTCATCTTCTTCTTGTTGCTGTGCTTCTTCTTCAAGCAGTTTCTGGCGGTCAGCAATAGGGATTTGATAATAATCAGGGTGAATCTCTGAAATCGACAGAAATCCTTGCTTGCCACCGCCATATTCGACGAATGCACATTGCAAAGACGGCTCAACGCGCGTGATTTTAGCGAGGTAAATATTACTTTTGATTTGTTGGCGTGATGAACTGACAAAGTCGAGTTCATTAATGCGACCTTGTTCGTCGGTCAATACAACGCGTGTCTCTTCTTCATGAGATGCGTCTACTAGCATGAGTTTAGTCATGATGTGTTACTCCGTGTTAAGTATCCTGCCTTTCTGTATGGTGTGATTGCTTCATAACTTATCTCATATCCTCCCCAGCGCAGAGTTTCCACGCGTGGTAGGTTGTTGATGTTTCACATGAAGTATGGTCATAGAGGCTCCACTCTTCTTGAGGGAGTGCTCCATGCTGAGGGGCGCAGTTTTGTGGCTGCAATCCTCTCTCACGATACAGATTAGCGAATAGGTTGTTTTTAAAATATTGTCTTATGAACCGCGCTTGTTTGCCATGTGTTTGGCCTTTAAGCGGTGTACATACACCTGCCGCGATGCGCGTCTGTGTGACGCAGCCATGCGTAGGGTATACGATAGGAGACATGCGAGAATTGTTGAAAAACGTATTTCTCAAATGTCCCGCCAAGGCATGCCGTGCGCTTTGTAGCGCGGCAAAATGCTGTCTCATATTCTTCACTTCAATGCGACGCTGGCTTTCTGTGGCTCTAGCGTCCCTCTGATAAATTTATAACAGCATAACTATAGACGTCTTTATGCGCTTTAAGCAAGCTTTGTTATCATCTATTTTACAGTTGATATTACCAGTTCACTTTTGAATGCTTTTGGTATAGAGGTCAGATATTGAATCAATGTTAGGGTATCTCATGCGACTGTTCTCGCTGTTTTTAATTTTAAGTGTCATGGTGGCGCCGGCAATGGCAGCAGATACGCCGTCGCTTATTTCACTCGAGTCACGCGAGACTGACACGGCAGACTATTTTGCTATTCAAGTGGACACGCCGCTCAAGCATAAAAAAGTATTTATGCTGTATAATCCGCGCAGGTTGGTGCTCGACCTTGAGCGTAGCGATTATGATGATGTGCTTTTGCCGTCAGATGTGGAATTTGCCTCATCAGTGGTGAGTGATGTGCGTTTTGGAGTGTTTGATGCGACAACGACACGACTTGTCTTCGATTTGAAACGTCCCATTAGTTCTGTTAATCTTCATCATTTCCCTGCTAAATCTGGCAAGCCTTATCACTTGATGCTGGAGATGAACAGGCAGGAACAAAATGATAATAATATTATATATCAAATCAATAAGACAGAAGATGAACATGAAGAATTAGCTGGGGATGCCTCGAGTGAGACAAGCAATGAGTCGCCGCGCCCTCTATTAAAGCCAGCACGTGATGTGCCGTCAGACGAACATATTGTCCTAGACTCGTCACCTTCACAATGGAGAAACAAAACGCCCATCATTATGATTGACGCCGGGCATGGTGGCAAAGATCCTGGGGCGACGGGCGGCAAAGCGCAATATGAAAAAGATATCACATTGGCTTATGCGAAATATCTTACCAAAAAGCTGAATCAAACGGGGCGTTATAGAGCCTTTCTGACACGTCGAGATGATGTGTTTATTCTATTGAGGGAGCGTGTGACCCTTGCGCGTGACGCGGGAGCGGACATCTTTATATCCCTTCATGCCGATTCGGCTGGCGAGGCATCGGCGCGTGGTCTGTCTGTCTATACAGTATCAGAGAAAGCCTCTGATAAAGAAGCCGCTGCATTGGCCGCTCAAGAAAACAAGGCAGACGAACTCGATGGTTCGGTGCTCCATAAAGACGCGCAAGTGTCTGACATTCTTATTGATTTGGCGCAACGTGACACTAAGAATAAATCATCGCGGCTCGCTGACATTATGGTCGAAGAATTTAAACGCGAAAACATGAAAATGCTGCCTTATCCGCATCGTTATGCAGGTTTCAGGGTGTTGAAAGCGCATGATATTCCGTCATTGCTTATTGAAATGGGCTTCCTTACCAACCCGACAGATCAGAAATTGCTTAAAACTACAAAATTCAAGAGTCAGATTTCAGGCTCCATCATTAACGCACTTGACGGTTATTTCGGAAAATAGATATTATAGTAGATTCACTTTAGCATTATGGATTGCTTAATCTACTATCCCTCGTGACTACGAGGGCGCCGCCCATTCGGCGGATTAAAGTGTGTAAGATTTTAATCTTAATAAAACAGGATAAACGCAGTGGACATCTTCTCAGCAGCATCATTTATCGGTAGTGTCGCATTCGCATTGAGTGGGTTTTTCGCAGGCGTGCGCCACAAACTCGATTTTATGGGTATCTTCATTGTCTCGATGCTCACTGCCAATGGCGGCGGCGCGATTCGTGATGTGTTGGTAGGGCGTACTCCTAATGTGCTGAAAGACATCAATGCGTTTTATTTGGTGTGTGTGGTGATAGCCCTCGCTTGGGTGTTTAAACTCTATCGTTTTGCGACCTTGGAGCGCAGTGCATGGTTTGTGATGAGTGATGCAGTGGGGTTGGTCGCTTTTGGTTTAACGGGTGCGATTATTGGTATTGAAGCAGAGCTAACCATCTTTGGAGTCATGGTATTATCATTTTTGACCGCTAGTGGCGGCGGCATTATTCGTGATTTGATGGTGAATGAAATCCCCTCTATTCTCAATAGTGATTTTTATGGTAGTGTTGCCATTCTTATCGCCTTGTCGCTCTATGGCTTGGAACAGCTCGCTATGCGCACCGAAACCAACATGGCCATTGTTCTTATAATCGCTCTGGTGATACGTTTGGTTGCGTGGCATAAAGAATGGCAGCTCCCAAGAGCTAACTTTTAGTCTGAGCGGATTGCAATCTGTGAGATTTTACTCTTAATACACTATTATAGACTAGTAACGCGCATCACAATGCGTATAATTCACATATGACATTTCTGAAATTTATATCTGCATTATTCTTCTCATGGGGGCTGACCAATTTTATTATTGGCAGCATGGTGCTGATTGCCGGTTTTCACCATTTCAGCCAAGATTTACCCGATTACACTGCCTTGGCAGAATATAATCCCTCGGGCATGACGCGTGTCTATGCGGGGAGTGGTAAATTGATGGGTGAATATGCGCAAGAGAAGCGCATTTTTATGCCGTTGGTGGATATGCCGCGCCGCGTGGTGAATGCCTTTGTGGCGGCGGAGGATAAAACATTCTATCACAATCAAGGGATTGATCCTTATGGGGTTGCCCGTGCAGTGATTGAAAATGTGAAGAATCTTGTGCGCTCGAATAAATCATTGGTGGGTGGTTCGACCATTACCCAGCAGGTGGTTAAGAATATGCTGCTTACCTCTGAAAAAACCTTTGACCGTAAAATCAAAGAGGCGATTTTGGCGCTGCGCATTACCACGGCCTACAGCAAAGATAAAATCATGGAGATTTATCTTAATGAAATTTATTTGGGTATGGGCGCCTATGGTGTCGCATCAGCCGCCCAACGCTATTTTGACAAAACGCTTGATGAGTTGAGCACGGAAGAAATAGGGTTGCTCGCGGCGATGCCTAAATCTCCTGTGGGGCTTGATCCGCGCCGCAATTATGATGGGGCAATCGCCCGCCGCAACTATGTATTGGAGCGTATGCGTGAGGATGGCTATATCAATGTATCCGAGGCAGAACGCGCAAAAACGGTCGATATTAAACTGGGAAATCGTGACGACATTGAAACGGTGCGTGGCGGTTATTTCG
>CALJMC010000123.1 GCA_937982385.1 uncultured Rickettsiales bacterium
AAACAGAATGTTTGCGCCAGCCATGAGCGTCACAAAGTGACATGCCTATTGCATAGCGCAGGAGCGCGGAGCAGGGGCGAAGGAAATATATGACCAAAGACATCAAAAAAGTAGTGCTAGCCTATTCAGGCGGACTCGACACTTCAATCATTCTCAAATGGTTGCAGGATGAATATAATTGCGAAGTGGTCACCTTCACTGCCGATATCGGGCAGGGCGAAGAGGTGGAGCCAGTACGCGAGAAAGCCGAGATGTTCGGCGTTAAAGAAATTTATATTGATGATTTACGCGAAGAATTCGTCCGCGATTATGTCTTCCCAATGTTCCGCGCCAATGCGCTCTATGAAGGGGTGTATTTGCTCGGTTCATCCATTGCACGCCCGCTTATTTCAAAACGTCAAATTGAAATTGCTGAAGAAACTGGCGCAGATGCCGTCTCGCACGGCGCGACAGGAAAAGGCAACGACCAAGTACGTTTTGAGCTAGGTTATTACGGTCTCAAGCCAGATATCAAAGTGATTGCGCCATGGCGTGAGTGGGATTTGAACTCCCGCACGAAATTGCTCGAATATGCCCAAAAACATCAAATCCCTGTGGCGAAAGACAAACACGGCGAAGCACCATATTCTATGGATGCAAACTTGCTGCATGTGTCATTTGAAGGTTTAGAACTCGAAGATCCTTGGATTGCACCAAAGGAAGATATGTTCCGTCTGAGCGTATCGCCGTATGATGCACCAAACGAGCCAACCACCATCGAGATTGAGTTCGAAAAAGGTGATCCAATTGCTGTTGACGGTGAAAAACTTTCACCTGCAAACTTGCTCGCCAAGCTGAACAACCTCGCTGGTGCCAATGGTATTGGGCGTATTGATATTGTCGAGAATCGTTATGTCGGTATGAAAGCCCGCGGAGTCTATGAAACGCCGGGTGGCACTGTGTTGCTCGATGCCCGCCGCGCTATTGAGTCCATCACGCTAGACCGTGAAGCGATGCACCTTAAAGATGAAATTATGCCACGCTACGCAAAACTCATCTATAATGGCTATTGGTTCTCACCAGAGCGCAAAATGCTACAAGCCGCCATCGACCAATCACAAGAGCGTGTAACAGGCACAGTCCGCCTAAAACTCTATAAAGGCAACGTCATCATTGAAGGCCGCAAATCCCCCCACAGCATCTATTCCGAAGAGCACGTAACCTTCGAAGAAGACGCAGTCTACAACCAACGCGATGCCGAGGGCTTCATTAAGCTGAATGCGCTGAGGTTGAGACTGGCTAAGTAGGGAGGGGATATGTATTTAACGAAAGTATTTATAAAACATTCTGTTTTATATGCTTTATTCATTTTTATTATAGCTTTTTTGAAAGAATCCCTGCGGTGTGAGCTAATGACTCATCCCGATTCTGTTTGTACGTTAATGGGCAGCACATACTTATCGACTGTAAAGTTGATGTTATATACAGCGCCAATCTTTGTGGTCGTCGCATATTCATTTTTCAAATATAATTTATATCTTCTTAGGCACTATTTATTCAGCGCTATGATGCTTCCAACTATCATCTATATTAAAAATATGATTGATGCGTTCGAAATGGGGGTTATATCAATGCCGCTAATTGGAGGCGTTTTTGTATTGTTCTCGGTAGTTTATTACCTCATCGACAAGAAAATCATCATCAAAAAGCCTGAAGTGGATGCCTCAGCAGAATAGTTGCCCCTACTCAAATCCCTCTCTATACTCAAGTAATGGAAAAATTCAGTCACATTTTTGGAAGTATACATAAACACTTCGTATATTATCTTTTTTCATTAATATATGGCAGTTTTTTGGGATTTATATTAGCCGTGATGTACATGATACTCTCGCCTTCGTCTGTTAGTTATGCAGTATTTCCATTTCTTGTACTTATGTTTGCGTTAGGCATTATATTTGCCTTTTTACCTTATGTTGTTTGCATAATACTCATTAAATTTCTAAAACTTAAACATGTTGTTTTTTATATGCTGCTAGGTGCTATCACAGCCTTTGTAAGCACATATTTGTTATGGAAGAATAGTAATGACTTTCTTATGATTGCAATGGTAATGGTTATGGGAGTTTTTGCAGGATGGAAGTACCATTACTTTGAATATAAATCAGATTTTCTGGATAAGATATGAAATGGGAAGCAGAAGCGATTATCCTGAATGTAGGGAAATTCTCTGAGCGTGATGCGGTGGTGACATTGTTTGCGCGAGGTGAGGGGCTTTATCGTGCGGTGGTCAAGGGTGCATTTTCCAAAAAACAACGTGGTGTGTGGCAGGTGGGGAATATGGTCTATGCCCATTGGAATGCTCGCCTTGAAGAACATATGGGGACTATGTATGGCGAGCTATCCGCCGCCTATGCCGCATGGGCGATGGATTCGCGCGAAGCGCTGACTGCGATAGCCTCAAGCTGCTCACTGCTAAGCAATAGCCTGATGGAGCGTGACCCACATCCTGCGCTTTATGATGCATTGTCCGATGTGCTAGAAGCATTCGCCACCAATCATGAATCGCGCTGGGTGCTGTATGGTTTTTATGAATTGTTGCTATTGACCGATGCAGGATTCGGGTTGGATGTGACATGCTGTGCGTCCACAGGTGAAGTTGAAAACTTGATATATATATCGCCGAAATCAGGCAGGGCGGTGAGTGCGGAGGCGGGTAAGCCCTATCATGATAGGCTCTTGCCATTGCCACCTTGCGTGCTTACATGGATGAGAGAAGGCGACAAACCTCAAAAAACAGTATTTAATGCCGCAGAAACCCTTGACCTGCTTAGGCTTACAGGCTATTTCATGAGTCATTGGTTGTTTGAACAACGCAAGGGTAATGTGCCGCAAGAGCGGGTGCGCTTGGTAGAATTGTTCGCAAAAGCCTATGAAAATGAATGTAATACAGCTCGGGAAGTCGCAGTCGCATGAGTAAGAAGGCCAAAGAAGAAATAATCGAAGAGATATCCTTCAAGGATGCCATCTCTGAGCGTTATTTGGCCTATGCGATGTCTACAATTACCTCGCGCTCGCTGCCCGATGTGCGTGATGGTCTCAAGCCCGTGCATCGTCGTTTGCTCTATGCGATGTTGCAGCTGAAGCTTGACCCAAATTCTGGCTATAAAAAATGTGCGCGTGTAGTCGGTGATGTGATGGGTAAGTTTCACCCACATGGTGACACCGCGATTTATGATACGATGGTACGTTTGGCACAGACCTTTGCTGTGCGTTATACGCTCGTTGATGGACAAGGAAACTTTGGTTCTGTCGATGGCGACAATGCCGCTGCGATGCGTTATACCGAGGCGCGCCTAACTGCCTTCGCGATGGCGATTATGGAGGGTATTAATTCCGACACGGTCGATTTCCGCCCAACCTATGACGGCAATGAAATTGAGCCAGTGGTTATGCCATCATCTGTGCCGAATTTGCTCGCCAATGGTGCAGAGGGAATTGCGGTGGGGATGGCGACATCTGTGCCACCTCATAATGTCGGTGAGATTGTTGATGCATTGTTGCAGTTGCTCAAAAAGCCATCAGCGAGTATTGAAGAATTATTGGTGCATATGCCTGGGCCCGACTTCCCGACTGGTGGGACATTGGTTGAGGAAAAAGCGACGATTCAAAAAGCCTATGAAACGGGCAAAGGTAGCCTGCGGATTCGTGCGAAATGGGAGAAGGAAGAGCTCTCTCATGGTATGTATCAGATTGTGATTACCGAAATTCCCTATCAAGTGCCGAAATCGCGCTTAATCGAGAAAATTGCTGATTTGTTCAAAATGAAGAAGCTACCACTCTTGGGCAATATTTTTGATGAATCTGCGGAAGATATGCGCATCGTGCTGGAGCCGAAAAATCGCTCTGTTGATGCTGAGATATTGATGGAGTCACTGTTTAAGGTGACGGATTTGCAAAGCCGTTTCAGCATGAATTTGAACGTGCTGACAGCGAATTCAATGCCGAAAGTGTTGAACCTCAAAGAGATTCTCAACGAGTTTTTGGCGCACCGCTTTGAAGTGCTGACGCGTCGTACTAACTGGCGTTTGGGTAAGATTGCGGCGCGTCTTGAGATTCTCGATGGCTTGATGATTGCTTATCTCAATATTGATGAAGTTATCAGAATTATCCGTTTTGAAGATGAGCCTAAAGCGACGATGATGGCGAAGTGGAAGCTGTCAGAAGTGCAGGCGGAAGCAATTCTGAATATGCGTTTGCGTTCATTGCGCAAGCTCGAAGAAATCGCGATTCAAGAAGAGATTGATGAGCTGAAAAAAGAACAAGCAATACTTGAAGATATATTGGCGAATGAGAGTTCGGCACGCAAAGTGATTCGGGGCGAGCTAAAAGATGTACAAAAACGTTTTGGGGTTGATACTGAACTGGGCAAACGTCGTACCGTCTTCGCAGATGCACCGACGGAGACTGATATTTCGATTGAAGCGTTTATCGAAAAAGAACCAATCACGATTGTTTATTCCAAAATGGGCTGGGTGCGTGCACTCAAAGGCAAGGTCGATGAGATGCCAGACATCAAATTCAAAGAGGGTGATGAAGGCTTGTTCTTCCTCAATGCCAGTACGACAGATAGCATCAGTTTCTTCTGTTCTAATGGGCGTTTTTATTCGCTCACTGGTGACAGAATTCCGCGTGGAAAAGGCTTTGGTGAGCCAATTCGTTTGATGGTTGATTTACCAAATGATGAAGAAGTGTTGGGTGTTTATAACTTCACCAAAGGTCAAAAACTCTTGCTCGCAAGTGATGTGGCTAAAGGCTTTGTGTGTGATGCTGAGAATGTTGTGGCATCAACCAAAGGCGGCAAGCAAGTGTTGAACCCCGCTAAAGGGAAAGCGGCAGTTTGTCGTGTGATTCCTGAGGGTGATGATATGGTCGCAGTCATGGGTAAAAACCGCAAGCTACTTGTGTTTGAGCTCTCTGATCTGCCCGAAATGGCGCGTGGTCAAGGGGTGATGATGCAGCGTTTCAAAGATGGTGGGCTAGAAGATGCCAAAACCTTCAAACGTGAAGATGGCTTGAGCTGGCAAATTGGCGAACGCACCCGCACCGAAGAAGACATAACCCCATGGCTCGCCAAGCGTGCATCATCAGGAAAATTGCCGCCTGTTGGGTTCCCTAGAAGTAATAAATTCGGTGAATAATTAGACGCGAGTTGTTGAATGC
>CALJMC010000124.1 GCA_937982385.1 uncultured Rickettsiales bacterium
CTGCCCCGCCCATACTCTCACCTAGCAGGTAAATGGGTGTGTCAGGGTGTTTGTCATGCACTGCGATGACCGCTTCTACAGCGTCTTGAATGAGATTGCTTTTACCCGCCCAGATGCCAGGTTTTGGAGCTTGACCAAACCCACGTTGATCATAGGCAATCAGGGCGATGTTACGGGCAGCAAAGTAAGGGCCTACAGTAGAAAACGCATTGCTATAATCGTTGAATCCGTGCAGGGCGATGATGATGGCTTCGGTTTTCTCGGTGTCATCATTCCACCATTCTTTGAGTGGCAGCTTGGCATTGTCGCCAGTGCGGAAGTGATCGGTCTCATAACGCACATCAGTGCGCTCATTTGTGAAGTCTTGCACTTCAGGAGAACAGGCCGTGAGGAACAAAATCCCCAAGGTCAATGATAGTGTCATTCTCCAATGCCTTATGTTCATGGCAGTAATATGAGATATTTTTACATCCAAAAGCAACTGTTAAAAGAGTTTCGGGGTTAAGAAAGAATTAAGTTTTGCATGTTATGCTAATAATAGCCCATTCTATAAAGTGAGTGACGCCAGCAAGTAGCAGGCGATTCGATAATATGTCCAGGTAGGAGCAACGATTATGACGAGCAACCACGAAGAATTACAAGCCCATATAGGCCAGTCGCAATTAGAGAAGATGTTGGCGGAGAGCTATCGTTTGACGACGGCCGAAATTCTCTATCATATGCCAGACCATCCCTCCTTGTTGCAGAGTTATATTTGGCAAGAGCTAGATTTATGCCCTGACTTCCCTGAGCTGATGAAGTTTTTGGATGTCTGGGAGCGTGACTTTGATGGGAAATTGCACTCAGTGCAGGTAGCATCCACCGAAATTATCACGCCCGCAGAGTATCAGGCGATGGAAGGCAATTTTAGAATTCACTAGAACCTAAAGCTGAAATTACGCCCACTGATAGAAACGCTATTACCATAGTTGCGGTAAGATGCGCGACGGAAACTATGTCTATGGCTACCTTTATAATGTCCATAATGACGGCGAATCTTTTGAAGGCGCCGCTTTTTCTTACTCGCTAGTTTACGTTTGACGGAATGACCATTGCCATACCAGCGGATAGAACGACTAGATGATAGTTTAGTGTGAGATTTACCTGCTGAGGCTGAGATAACATCGCGTGTTTTCTCTCGTGCCATGGCTGGTGTGGTCGCTAGCGCAACAAGCGCAGCAATTGATACTAATAATGTTTTCATGTTCTTTTTCCCGATTCTGTTATGTGAACCACTAGTAATACGCACCAAAAACTAAAACCCTTCGTTTCATCATGCTTGACCCATCGGGGCAAACCCGCTACGAGGAAAGCATGACAGATATAAGACTCTATAACACGCTTTCGCGGACGAAGGAAACACTCACACCGATGGATGCCTCTAATGTGCGGATGTATGTGTGTGGGCCAACCGTCTATGATCGTCCGCATATTGGTAATGCGCGCTCGGTGGTGGTGTATGATGTGCTCTATCGTTTGCTGAGCCACCTTTATGGCGAAAAGGCGGTGACGTATGCTCGCAATATCACGGACGTAGATGATAAAATTAATGCGCGTGCAGTCGAACGTAAAATTACTATCAAGGCGCTGACCGATGAAGTGACGGCGCAATTTCATGGGGACATGGATGTGTTGGGTGCGTTGCGTCCCACCATCGAACCACGTGCGACGGAACATATCAGCCATATGATTGCGATGATTGAAACGCTGATTGCGCGTGGACATGCCTATGCTGCGGATGGTCATGTGTTGTTTGATACAACAAGCTATGCTGATTATGGCTCGCTTTCGCGCCGCTCTCAGGATGATATGTTGGCAGGTGCGCGGGTCGAAGTTGCATCTTACAAAAAAGATGCGGGAGATTTTGTTCTGTGGAAGCCATCCCATGCGAATGACGATGCCTCCAGCAAGTTCCAAAGCCCATGGGGTGAGGGACGTCCTGGTTGGCATATTGAATGTTCCGCGATGGCAACTGAGCATTTGGGTGAAACCTTTGATATTCATGGTGGTGGGGCTGATTTGATGTTCCCACATCACGAAAATGAAATAGCACAAAGCTGCTGTGCCTCTGATAGTGCAGACTTTGCGAAAATCTGGGTGCATAATGGATTCCTCACGGTGAATGGTGAGAAGATGTCTAAGTCACTTGGCAACTTCACCACGGTTAAAGACCTGCTGCAAAAAGGCATTGAGGGTGAAGTGATTCGCTTGGCGCTGATGAGTACGCAATATCGCAAGCCCCTCGACTGGACGGATAAGCTGGTGCATGACGCGAAAAAGCAACTTGATACGCTTTATCGCCATATCGCTGATACGCCACAATCCGATGAAGTCGATGCACAATTTGTGGAAGTTTTAAGCGATGATATGAACGTACCAGAAGCACTGGCGAGACTCCATAAAACCCCGAAAAACCAGCTAGCGAGCACGGGTGCGCTTATCGGAATTTTGCAGCAAGATGCTGAGATATGGTTCAAAGGAACAGGCGCAAGCGATGGCCTAAATGACACCGCAATCGATACGCTCATTGCAGACCGTGTCGCCGCCAAAGCCGCCAAAAATTGGGCGGAAGCCGACAAAATCCGTGACGTCCTCAAATCCAGTGGTATAGTACTCGAAGACAGACCAGACGGCACCACAGACTGGCGTAGAGAGTAAGTTGGTTGCTAGTAGGAAGAAGTTGCTCGTTGCTGGCAAGATATGCAAGCAACCAGCAACCACTATAAACCAGCAACCCTTCCCAATAATTCTCTTGCATTTCCTCCCTAAAACCCTAACAATGCCGCGCATGACAGAGCTTATAACGATATATGATTCAACATTGCGTGATGGGGCGCAGGCGCGCGGCGTGGATTTCACGTTGGCGGATAAGCTTGCTATTGCCAAAGCGTTGGATAGCTTGGGGATTGATTATATCGAAGGCGGATGGCCGGGAGCAAACCCGAAGGATGATGCGTTCTTTGAAAAACCTCCAAAATTAGACCATGCAACCATTACAGCGTTTGGTATGACGCGCCGCGCAGGACATTCTGCGGCGAATGACCCTGTGTTGTCATCGCTTACGAATACGGGGTGCAAGCATCTCTGTATCGTAGGGAAAACATGGGATTTCCATATTGATAAGGCGCTTGAGATTACGACGCAAGAAAATAAAGCGATGATATCGGATTCGATTACGCATCTAGTGAGTCAAAACATTGAGGTGATGTTTGATGCGGAGCATTTCTTTGACGGCTTCAAACATAACCGTGCGGTGGCGATGGAGATGATTCAGGCAGCCTATGATGCGGGTGCGCGCTGGATTGTGCTATGTGATACAAATGGCGGCTCGATGCCCAACCAAATCGAAGAAATTGTTCGCGAGGTAACGCAGGTGATTCCGGGCATTCATCTGGGGATTCATTGCCATAATGACACCGAGCAAGCGGTGGCGAACTCACTGGCAGCCATACGCGCAGGAGTGCGTCAAGTGCAGGGCACGCTTAACGGAATTGGTGAGCGATGTGGTAATGCAAATCTAATATCTATTATCCCAACGTTGATGTTGAAAATGGGTTTTGAAACCAATGTATCTAATGAGAATCTAGCGCGCTTAACGCATGTGTCGCGCATGGTTGATGATATCTTGAATCGTACACCCAATGCGCATTCGGCCTATGTGGGTGAGGCGGCGTTCGCGCATAAGGGCGGTTTGCATGTCTCCGCGATGGCGAAAGACACGAGTTCATATGAGCATATTGCCCCTGAATTGGTGGGGAATGAACGCCAAATTTTAGTGTCCGACAAGGCAGGGCGCTCGAATGTGGTGAATAGTTTGAAAGCGACAGGGTTGCTTGAGCATGCTGACAAAGCCGCGATTGGCGAGCTGGTTGAGGTCGTAAAAGAGCGCGAAACGTTGGGTTATGCCTATGAAAATGCAGCAGCTAGCTTTGAATTATTGGCGCGAAGAAAATTGCAAGATGTACCAGATTTCTTCAATTTGGAGAGTTTTCGTGTGGTTGATGAACGCCGTTTCAATGCAGAAGGTCAGCTTGTGACTATCTCAGAAGCGACTGTAAAACTTGATATTGACGGTGAACGCCATGTTACGATTGGTGAGGGGAATGGCCCTGTAAACGCGCTCGATGATGCCTTGCGTAATGCCTTGAAAAACCGTTATCCAGAGGTCAATGACATCCGTTTAACCGATTATAAAGTGCGTATTTTAACCCCTGCAGATGGTACGGGGGCACTGACGCGTGTTCTCATCGAAACCACTGATAAATCAGGTGAAACATGGAATACGATTGGTGTATCAGCCAACATAATCGAAGCATCATACATCGCCCTTCGTGAAGCCATCACAATGAAATTGTTATAATTGCCCCTGCTACAGACATGCTGTCTTCCGCAATAGGCGTGTCACTTCGTGACGCTCAGGGCTGATTCGGACGTACTGTCCTCATATCGAAAACTATCCGTATAGCTTATGCGAGGTCAGTAGACCGAGCGAGCCATCAGCCCGCAAAGTGGCTGCGTAGTGCAAATGCAGGAGCATTTGCAGGCGCAAAATATAATTGTAACAAAACCTTCATCTTTCTCTCTTTTAAGTTTGTTATACTATAGTAGTAGAAAAGTTTAATTTTGGAGAATAAATGCCCTTAATAGCGTTACCAGCAATACCCTATCTCGGAACGGCAGCAACCGCCGCAGGTGGTTATGTCGCGCGCACTGCCGCATGGCGTGGTGCCACCGCTTTGGGTGCTCGGATGTTTGGTGGCTCTGCACTTAAAAAAGGAGCAGGGGCAGCGGTTGGTGTTGGTGGTGCTGCGGCTGGTGGAGCAGTAGCTGTCGGTGCTGGGTTGCTAGGTACACTTATGACCGCAGCTATTGTGGTGGCAGGTGTTGTGGCAGTAGGTGCACTGGGCTATGGCATCTATAAAATGGTAGCAGGTGGTGGAAGCAGTGCTGAGGAAGTGGCGGCGGAGAATCCGCAGCTTGCGCAAGCTTTAGCGCCCGCAATGGCTCCGCAAATGAATATGGCACCGATGATGCCACAACCTGTTATGGGACAACCCCAATATCCAATCATGCAGGGCGGAATGATTCCAAACGCTGCTTATGCTAATCAATCCTATCCAGCCGCAGTGGTGGGAATGCCGCAGATGATGCAAGGCGCGCCTGCAAATGCATGGCAAGAACGTGTTGGTGGACGTCCTGTGCAACAAGGTTCTTATGTTCAGTCACTCACTGACCCAGCAGCTATTGCTGCGATGAATAATCAGCAGATTCAGTAGAGTTTATTTTGGCTTCGAAGCCGTGCATCCTGCACGTTTCTCCGCTGTCGCTTTGCGACGCTCAGGGCTGGCTCGGACGTGCTGTCCTCGCTTGAGGAAACTGCAGCCTCTTCCTCTTCTAATCTCTCCAAAATCTCTTTGAGAACAACACAATCACGGTCATAATTTCTAGACGACCCATAATCATGATGAAGCTTAATAGCCATTTTGCGCCGTCAGGTAGGCTGCTATAGTTTCCTGCGGGGCCTACGGTGTCGCCGAGTCCGGGGCCGACATTGGCGAGGGCTTGGGCGGCGGCGCTCATGGAGGTGATGAAGTCGAGCCCGAAGGATGACAGCACCAATGCCAGCATCATAAAACAAAAGGCAAAGAGCAAGAAAAAGCTCATGACGGAGGAGGCGGCTTCGGTGTCGACTGACTTGCCGTTAAATTGGGGAATGAAGACGCCGTGGGGCTGCAAAAGCTTAGAAATCTGGGCTTTAGCGATTTGTCCCATCACTTGAAAACGGAATATTTTGATGCCGCCTGAGGTGGAACCAGTACAGCCACCGACGACAATCAACATGAAGAATACGACCATTGCAAATGTACCCCAACTACTATAGTTAGTGGAGGCATAGCCCGTGGTGGTGATGACGGAGACAACATTGAAACTGCTATAGCGCAAGGCTTGCAGCCATGAATGGTCTTGGGTGTAGACAAGCCAGCAAGACAGCATCGCAATGACGATAAATACGATTTTGAAGAAATAGCGCACCTGCGTGTCCTGAAAGACTGAGCTGTCACCGCGCAGGGCTTTGTAATAGAGCATGAGCGGCAATGCGCCTGAAATCATAAAGATCATCGCTATCATCTCGATGGTGGCGGAGTTATAAAATGCGATGGATTCATCATGGGTGGAAAACCCGCCCGTGGCAACCGTGGTGAGTGCGTGGCATATGGCATCAAACCCATTCATACCTGCCAGCCAATAGGAAAAGGCGCAGGCGAGGGTAAGTGTGACGAATACGGTGCTAATGACCCCTGCAATTTGTGTGGTGCGGGGGAGGGCTTTTTCCATGCGGTCAGAGGATTCGGTGCGAAAAAGCTGCATCCCCCCAATTTGAAGCATGGGCAAGATGGCGAGTGTTAAGACAACAATTCCGATGCCGCCCATCGCGTTGAGCAAGGAACGCCAGAGCAAAATGCCCGGAGGGGCAGTGTCTAGATTGTTCATTACGCTGGCGCCTGTAGCAGTAATGCCTGAGACGGCCTCAAAGAATGCGTCGACACTATGCATGTCAATATCTGCCATATAAAGCGGAATAGCGGCGAAAAATGATAGAATGATATAGCTGACGGTGGTGAACAAGAATGCTTGGCGCAATGTGAGGTTTTCTTTATAGCCGCGATTTGTGAGGAAAAGCGTTACCCCAATAAACCCTGTTGCCATAGAAGAGGTGACAAAGATTTTCCAATCATCATGCCCTACCGCCCAATCGACAAGGGCTGGCAGAAGCATTACGAGCGAAAGAATGCTCAATAAGATGCCATTGACGAGTAATATAGGTCTAAAGTCAATCATAGTGGGTCTTTTTGAGTGTGCCTGCTACGGGAACCATGCCCGTGCATTTGATAGATAGAGTCGATATATACACCCGTTTGTGCCGTAATGCAATCTTCACCAAACTGTCACATACGCTGATGCACTAATTCTGTTATACTATGAATAGTAAAATAAAGGATAGTGCATAAGAACATGGCAGAACAGACATCAACATCATCGCAAAGTAACAGCGCCCCGGCTCCTGCGCCGCGTGCAGCGAGCAATGACGTGAGCTATGCTCCGCAGAATACCATGCGTGACATTGCTGCGACCATTAGCACTGCTGCGAAAGAAGCCCATAAAAGCAATGCGTTGCGCGACGTGAAGCATGCGCAGCCGATTGATCGTGATATGGCGGAAGTGGTAGAAAAAGTCTCAGAAGAGAACCCTATTCGTAAACAGCTTAAAACCCAGATCAAGGATGATTCTGAGGCGTTGCATGTGGTGGATTCGGTGCTTAAAAAACTGTTCTCAGGCGCAAAACTAATGCATATGCCGCCTGATTCGATTCATGCGATTGTTAGCGCAATCTATGCACATGTGGCAGATTACCAAACGCATAAAGAGCAGAATCCCAATTTGGATATTGGCTATTTGCATATGAAGATTGATACTGGAAGCCATTTTTTTCATAGTGCGCATCAGTCCATTTTGGAGCATCACCCTGAGCATGAGAATTATTTAGATGGGGTAGATGGTTCGCAAGATGGGCATGATAACCCACATAATAAAGCTAAAAAAGCACGCCTTCGTCATTCGCATGCGCGGCCTGTCGAACCACAAGAACATGTGCAATATGGCTATCCAACTGGACGTGCGGCGCATGATGCTGTTCCTGCGGCGGCTGTGGTTGTGTCACCTGAGAAGACGTTATCAGCAGGGGATGTGGCGGAGCATATACAGGATATTCATGATGATAAAATTGGCGGTGAGCCGGGCACAGTGGTTGGAGATGTTAGGGAACATAGTATGATTGAGTTTGCGTTGCATACTTTGGGGCTGCATTGATTATATTGATTGCCCCCTCCATGACTGTCATGCCAGCGAAAGCTGATATCTAGTCCAAGATTATTCTCTACGGAGTAGTTCATTATTTTTCTTCTTTCGTACATGTCCGTCTAAGCTTCCTTCGCACCTCACTGGCGTTCGGCTTACGTCAGCAAGACTCCCATGATTGCTTCGAGAAAAAGCAAATCATGCTTTTTCTCTCGCAATTGTCACAAAACTGTAACGAACAAACTCTTATTAATAGGGTATACTAAGTCTATTAAAGTGGGAAAACCCACATAACATAGTAAAATATTAGGATTATGGTACAGTCATACAGAGAAGATAGCAGTGTTTCAGAAGCGGGCGGTTTAGGGCGCGTCGGTGAGTTATTGGGTTCTGCTGGTAAGGGGATCTATACAATTGGTGCTGTAATAGGTGGAATACTTGCAACAATCGCAGGAGTTGGGCCTTGGGCTTGGGTTCCTAATATTGCATCATGGACAGCTAGTGCAGCAGGTTCTGCTGCTACATCAGCTGGCGCAACAGGTGCTGCAGGAACAGTCGCAAGCTTGGCATCAGCTACGCCAACTGTAGGTGGTGCAGCGTTGCAAGGTCTAACATTTTCTTTTAGTCCATTAATTCTTGCTTTAGGGGTTGTTACTGCAGCAGGAGGTGTACTCAAAGGCGTTGCAGATTTTCGTGATGGACGTCCTAAAAAAGGTTTCAAAGAAATTATTAAGGGTGTAGCTGAAGGTGCTTTCGTTGGTCTTGGTGCTACGTTAGCATTGGCTATTGCTTCGCCAGCATTGGGCGGACTCCTTTTAGTTGGTGGTGAGTTAATTTCTAAAGTTGCCACAGGTAAAACACTTACTTCACATTTAGGTGAATTAGTTGGTACAGGGCTTGATGCGGTGATGGGAACACAAGAATCACCAAAACGTCAAAACGTAAATGTAATGCAGGCGCAGGGTATGGGCATGCAACAACAGATGGGTGTGGCGCCGCAAATGATGATGCCGCAACCTGAATATGGTCAGATGATGGCTCCGGGTGGTATGGCATATAGTGCGGTTCCAGCGGGCGTAGGTATGCCACAACAGATGATGCAACAACAGCCGCCAGCAACCTATTGGCAGGATCAAGTCGCTGCTAATAATCCACGTTATCAGCAGCAGGCACAAGAGCCAGTGATGCTAACAGGGGCAGAAGCAGGACGTTATACGCAAGCAGTAGATACTGCGCGTGAAGCAGCGAATAACCCAGAATTTAATCACTATAACAAAGCATAATTAGAAGATAACGGAGAAGAGTAATGAACGCACAAGTGAACAATTTGAGTGAGTTGGAACTCAAATATCATGATATCACTGAGTTATATGACTTGGCGGAAGAGCTGGTTGAGACGGTAGAGAGCGAGTTTGTTGCTGACCCTGAAGCGCAATATCAGTTGATTGAACCATTGGTTGAAGCGGTGGGTGAGTCTGCGGATGTGCTGTCTGATGCATTTTGTGAAGTGGCGAATAAAGAAAAATCAGCAAATGCGGGTCAGAAAACACGCATCGAAGGCGCATTGCGTAAGCTTTATGTTGCCGTTGATAGCTACAAGAAAAAGACCAAACGTGCGGCGCGCAAGACAGGTCAAGCAGTGATGAATATTGCAGATCCGATTGTTGAAAAGGTCAAGCGTCAGGTTGAAGTGATTGTGTCTACATTTATTGACTTTGTTGATATCTCGTTAGCGCGTATCATGCAAAAAGCACAGCTTGAAGAACTCAAAAAACGCCAAGAGAAAATTGCCGTTATGTTGAGTGGTATTGCGAATGGTGCTGAATTGTCTCGATAGATTATTTGTGGCTTCGAAGCCGTGCATGCTGTGTGTTACTCCGCTATCGCTGGCGCGATGCTCACGGCAGACTCGGACATACTGTCCTCGCTTCGAATAACTAGCCCCTACTAATCCCTAGAACCTAACCCCTCAACCCATACACCATTGCATCACTGCTTTTTGGGCATGTAGGCGGTTTTCTGCCTCATCCCATATGACTGATTGTTTGCCGTCAATTACGGCGCTTGTAACTTCTTCTTCGCGATGGGCAGGCAAACAATGCATAAAAATGGCATTGCCGGCGGCGTGACGCATCAATTCTTCGTTCACTTGATAGGGGCTAAGCAGTGCCATACGTTCGTCTGCATCCGTATCACCCATAGACACCCATGTATCTGTTACGACGACATCCGCACCCTTGGCGGCTTGCTGGGGACTCGTGGAAAGATTGATACGACCCTTTTCGTTTGCTGCCCAATTCATATATTTGTCAGATGGTGCAAGCTCTGTAGGGCAAGCGAGGTTGAGTGTAAAATCGAATTTTACGGCTGCCGTAATGAAAGAATGGGCTACATTATTGCCATCGCCAACCCATGCGACCGTAATGTCTTTACTGCGTCCAAGATGTTCCTCGATAGTGAGAATATCCGCCATCAGCTGACAGGGGTGGCACGCGTCCGTCAGTCCGTTTATCACAGGGATATCAGCATATTTTGCGAGTTCAGTCAGGCTTTCGTGGCTGTTGGCGCGCATCATAATTCCATCGACCATGCGTGACAAAACGCGTGCCGTATCAGCGATGCTCTCGCCGCGTCCGAGCTGTAAGT